>JAEYZJ010000368.1 GCA_023430705.1 Pseudomonadota bacterium
GACCGCTTCGCCGACCTGCGCCGGATGGGTATTCGCACGGTGATGATCACCGGCGACAATCCGCTCACCGCCGCCTCGATCGCAGCCGAGGCAGGCGTCGACGACTTTCTCGCCGAGGCCACGCCGGAGCGGAAGCTCGAGCTGATCCGTGCCGAACAGGCCGAGGGCAGGCTCGTCGCCATGTGTGGCGACGGATCCAACGATGCCCCGGCGCTGGCCCAGGCCGATGTCGGCGTGGCAATGAACTCGGGCACGCCTGCCGCCAAGGAGGCAGGCAACCTCGTAGATCTCGACAGCGACCCGACCAAGCTCATCGAGATCGTCCTCGTCGGCAAGCAGTTGCTGATCTCGCGCGGCGCCCTCACCACGTTCTCGATCGCCAACGACGTGGCCAAGTACTTTGCCATCCTGCCCGCGCTGTTCGTCACGGCTTATCCGGGGCTGGCGGTGCTCGACGTCATGAGGCTCGGCACGCCGGCCTCCGCCATCCTTTCGGCACTGATCTTCAACGCGCTGGTGATCGTGGCGTTAATCCCGGTGGCCCTTCGGGGCGTCAGCTACGTGCCCGCCTCCGCCTCGGCGCTCCTGTCGCGCAACCTCGCAATCTACGGTCTGGGCGGCCTTGTCGCCCCGTTCATCGGCATCAAGCTGATCGACCTCGTGGTCGATCTGCTCCATCTCGCCTGAGGAGGCATCCATGTTGGCCAACCTGCGCCCGGCGCTCGTCTTCGTCGCCTTCTTCACCCTGCTCACCGGCATCGCCTATCCCCTCGCCATGACTGCCGTCGCCCAGGCCGTCTTCCCCGTGCAGGCAGGCGGATCGCTGCTCGAACGGGACGGGGTGACGGTGGGTTCGAGCCTGATCGGACAGGCTTTCTCGCGCGACAGCTACTTCCACGGCCGCCCGTCGGCCGTGGGCTACGATGCCTCGACCTCGTCAGGCTCGAACTACGGCCCGAGCTCTGCCGCACTGCTGGACCAGGTCCGTGAGCGGGCGGCTGCCTACGGCGGCAGTGGTGTTCCCGCCGATCTGGTGACCGCCTCCGGCTCCGGTCTTGATCCCGACCTTTCGCTGCCCGGCGCCCTGGCCCAGGTGCCGCGCGTGGCCGCTGCGCGAGTGATGCCCGAGGCGCAGGTCAGGGACCTCGTCGCTGCGCATGCGCGCCAGCGCGATTTGGGTATATTGGGAGAGCCGCGCGTCAACGTCCTGGCGCTCAACCTGGCACTCGATGCCCTGCAACAATGATGGCCGAAGCCGCCCGTCCGTCCCCCGAAGCCCTTCTCGCCACCACGCGGCGGGAGGGCAGGGGGAAGCTCAAGATCTTCCTCGGCGCCTCGCCCGGCGTGGGGAAGACCTTTGCCATGCTGGAGGCGGCGCGCAGCAGGGCTCGCGAGGGCGTGGACGTGGTGGTCGGGCTGGTGGAAACGCACGGCCGGGTCGAGACCGAGGCACTCCTCGCCGGCCTCGAGGTCCTGCCGCGCAAGGCCCTCGACTATCGCGGCCAGCGTCTCGAGGAACTTGACCTCGACGCCCTCCTCGCCCGCCGGCCGCGGCTCGCGCTGATCGACGAACTGGCCCACGCCAATGTCCCCGGCTCGCGCCATCCCAAGCGCTGGCAGGACGTGGCCGAGGCGCTCGACGCCGGCATCGACGTCCTCACCACGCTCAATATCCAGCACATCGAGAGCCTCAACGACGTCATTGCCCGGATCACCGGCGTGCGCGTGCAGGAAACCGTGCCCGACGAGGCGTTCCGCGCGGCCGACGAGATCGAGGTCATCGACCTGCCGCCCGAGGAACTGATCGACCGCCTGCACCAGGGCAAGGTCTATCGCGCCGGCACCATCGGCCGGGCCCTCGACAATTTCTTCACCAGGCCCAACCTCACCGCCCTGCGCGAACTGGCCCTGCGTACCGCCGCGAGCCGCGTCGACGACGAGATGCTGCGGCTGATGCGCGCCAATGCGCTGGCCGGTCCGTGGCCGACCCAGGAGCGCATCCTCGTCTGCATCGGCGAGTCCCCGCTGGCCAAGTCGCTGGTGCGGGCAGGCAAGCGCATGGCGGACCGCGCCGGTATCCCGTGGATCGCCGCAACCGTAATGACTCCGCGGCACGAAGGGCTGTCCGACGAGGCCCGGCAGTTGACGACCGAGGCGCTGCAACTGGCCGAAACCCTCGGCGCCGAGGTGGTTACGCTGCATGCCGATCGCGACGTGGCTGCCGAGCTGCTGGACTTCGCCCGCACCCGCAACGCCTCGCGGCTGGTCGTCGGGCGTCCGCGTCGCATGGGCCTGCTCGGGGGCTTCTTCCGCGAACCGGTCGCCGAGCGCCTCCTCGACGCCGCGACGGACTTCGAAGTGACCATAGTCGCCGGCGAGGCCATCCCGAAGGCGCCTTCCCGCGGGGGCAGGGCGGAGGCCACCGGCCTCTCCTGGCAGTCGCTGGCCGCCGGAATCGCCGGCGCCGCCATCGCGACGCTGATCGCCTTGCCCATCGATCTGCTGGGTCTCGTGCCGCCGCCCTCGCTGGTGGTGATCTACCTGGTGGCTGTGCTGTTCGTCGGCGCCCGCTATGGTCTCGTGCCCGCGCTTGCGACCAGTGTCGTGTGCTTCCTTGCGCACAACTTCTTCTACACCTCCCCCCGCTACAGTTTCACCATCCAGAGCGCCGAGGATGTCGTCGGGATCGTGCTGTTCCTCGTGGGGGCGCTGTTCACCGGTACGCTCGCGGGACAGCTCCGGGCACAGGTTGCGACCCTGCGGGCCAACCAGAAGCGCACCGCCATGCTCTACGAGTTCGCCAACAGGGTCGCCGCCAGGTCCGACCTGGACGACGTCCTCTATGCCGGCGCCTACCACATCGCGGCCACGCTCAACTGCCAGTCGCTGATCCTGATGCCGGGCAAATCCGGCCAGCTCGAACAGGTGCAGGGCTACCCCGCCATCGATGAGGACCTCGATCCTCGTGCACTCGCCGCCGCGCAATGGGCCTATGCCAGGAACGAGCCGGCCGGCGCCGGCACTGCGACACTGCCCACCTCGCCCTGGATGTTCGTGCCGCTCGCGGGGGCGGGGCTCATCGGGGTCGTCGGCCTTCAGTTCAAGGATGCCCGTCGCGGCACCGACCCAGAGGTGCGGCGCCTGATCCAGGCCGTCGAGGACCAGGTCGCGGTCGCCATCGAGCGCACCCGGATGGCCGCCGATCTCGCCGACCTGCGCGTCGAGGCGGAGGGGGAGAGACTGCGCACCGCGCTTCTCAACTCGCTGAGCCACGACCTGCGCACCCCGCTCGTCTCGGTGATCGGCGCCCTGTCGGGGCTGGCCGATGGCTCGGTTCCTGCCCGTGGCAGCCGTGAACTGGCGGAAACCGGCCTCGCCGAGGCCAAGCGGCTCGATCGCTACGTGCAGAACCTGCTCGACATGACCCGGCTCGAATACGGTGCCCTGAAGCCGCGGCGCACCATCGTCGATCTCCGCGAAGTCGTCGGCGCGGTCAGGACGGATCTGGCGGCAGTCCTCCAGTCCCACTCCGTCGAGCTGGACCTGCCGCGCGACCTGCCCGGCGTCGACGCCGACCCGGTGCTGATCGGCCAGGCCGTTGCCAACGTGCTCGAGAACGCGGCCAAGTACTCGCCCCCCGGCACGACGATAGCAGTGGGCGCGAGGACGGGTCCCGGCCACGTGACCCTCTCCGTCACCGATCAGGGACCGGGTATTCCCGAGGCAGAGCGAGATAAGGTATTCGATCTCTTCTATCGCGTCGGGGAGGGCGACCGGCGTCCCGCCGGGACCGGGCTTGGCCTCGCCATCGTGCGCGGCTTCATCGCCGCTCACGGGGGGCAGGTTCGGGCGGTGGCTGGATCCGGTGGACGCGGCACGACGATAGAGATGGACCTGCCGGTTTCGGGGACCCAGCCCCATGGCTGATGCACGCATCCTGGTGATCGAGGATGAGGCGCCCATCCGGCGGTTCCTCAGGATCGCGATCGAGAGTGCCGGCTTCGCGTTCAGCGAGGCCGAGCGCGGCCGCGCCGGGGTCGAGAAGGCCGCAACCGAAGCGCCGGACCTCGTGCTTCTGGATCTCGGACTGCCCGACATGGACGGCAAGCAGGTGATCGCGGCGATTCGCGAGTGGAGCAGGGTGCCCATCCTCGTTCTGTCGGTCCGGGATGCCGAGGTCGAAAAGATCGCTGCGCTCGACGCCGGGGCCGACGACTACGTGACCAAGCCCTTCGCTACCGGCGAGCTCCTGGCCCGCGTCCGGGCGCTCCTTCGCAACCGCAAGCCGCCCGAGACGGAGAAGGCCAACATCGTCGTCGGCAAGCTCAGCATTGACCTCGCCGCCCACGTCGTTCGCCTGGGCGGCGCGGAAGTCAGGCTGACCCGCAAGGAGTTCGACGTCCTCGCGCTCCTCGCCCGCCACGCCGGACGCCTCGTGACGCACAGGCAGCTGCTGAGGACGGTCTGGGGTCCCGCGCACGAAGCAGACGCCCACTACCTCCGCATCGCGATCGGCCACATCCGCGACAAGCTCGGCGAGGATGCGGCAGCGCCGATGCTCATCCTGACCGAACCGGGTGTCGGCTACCGCCTGGTCGGCGGCCCCTGATCAGGGTCGGGGCGAGAGCGCAGGCTCTGGCGAGCAGGCGGCATGTCATGGATACTGAGGAAGAATGGTGCCCGGGACCGGGATACCATAATTGAATGATATCAAAGAGTTAGGAGAAGTGGGACACCGGCTCTGTCACGTCCGGCCCTCAGGACTTGTGTTCCCTCAGTCCCACCGTCCCGGGTGTCCTAAGCTGCGCATCCACTCAGGGTAGTCCGCCCATTCAGCCGCATATAGTGCAATCTGTCGGCGGCGGACCTTCACTTGCGACCGGAACGGCAACCGACTTTGGCGCTACACATCAACTGTGCTCGACCAATGCACGCGCATAGCTAGACCACCAGATCCCGATCCAGCTTTACCAGGCCGGAGTCTGCCGCAAGGGCCGAGGAGGCCATGCAGCGCGGTAAACCATCCTATGCGTTTTACTTTGACGAAAAAAACACCGGAAAGATAGACTTAGCGTCAGACCATGTTAACTGTATTTCGCCACCTGAGGTGGTGGCTAGATAGGTGGTTCGGGTGCGAACATATCGTCTCTGTGTGGATGGTCCGGTATCGTGTGAAGGTGCATTATAATGAAAACGTCTCTTGTCTTGGGTGCTGGCGGATTCATCGGCAGTCACCTAGTAAAACGACTCAAGCGCGAGGGCTTTTGGGTGCGTGGCGTAGATCTTAAGTTTCCTGCGTTCTCGGAAACTGAAGCCGATGACTTCGTAATTGGTGACTTGCGCGACCAAGATGTCGTCTCAGGCTTGATCGACCGCGGTTTTGACGAGGTTTACCAACTCGCTGCCGACATGGGTGGGGCAGGCTACATTTTCACCGGGGAGCACGACGCTGACATTATGCACAACTCGGCGACAATAAATCTGCACGTTGCCGATCGCGCAATGAAGAGAAACATTAAGAGGGTCTTCTACTCTTCGTCCGCCTGCATGTATCCAGCCTACAATCAGGAGGACCCAGATAACCCGACTTGTGTTGAGTCCTCGGCTTATCCTGCGGCGCCTGATAGCGAATACGGGTGGGAGAAGCTGTTCTCCGAGCGCCTGTTTCTCGCCTACAACCGGAATCACGGCATGAGCAATCGTGTGGCGCGGTACCACAATATTTTCGGTCCGGAAGGCACTTGGGACGGCGGCAAGGAAAAGGCTCCTGCCGCTGTCTGCCGTAAGGTTGCGATGGCGGCCAATGATGGTGAAATCGAGATCTGGGGCGACGGCAACCAGACCCGTTCGTTCCTCTACATCGATGAGTGTCTCGAGGGTACCCTGCGCCTCACTCGTTCTGACTTCGAGGGACCGGTCAACGTCGGCTCTGACGAGATGGTGACGATCAACCAGTTGGTGGACTATGTCAGCGACATCGCTGGCAAGCGTCTCCACAAGAAGCACATCGCCGGCCCGACCGGTGTGCGCGGTCGCAATTCCAACAACGAACTGATCCAGCAGACTCTGAGCTGGCGGCCGACGCAGTCGCTCAAGGTCGGTCTCGAGAAGACCTACGAATGGATCGAGCGTCAGGTTCACGCCAACTACGCGAAGGTTGCCTGAGGCTGACTTCACGTCAGGGATGGCGCGATTGGCGGACCGACAGTTGAAAGTGCTTTTTCACGACTATGGCGGCCATGCGCACACGGTGCGCCTGGCCCGCGCTATGTCTGCCATTGGCTACGCTGTGTCGTATGTCTCGTTCGCCGGCTTCTCTACCCCCAAGGGCAAGGTCCGGGCCGAGGGAAACGACCCTACGCTCTTCAAGGCGACCGAACTCAATATCGCGCAGCCGTTCGATAAGGACGATCTCATCAAGCGGATGCGCCAGCAGAACGAGTACGCCAAGGTACTCGAGCGCTTCGCTGCATCCGAAGCCCCCGACATCGTGATCTCGTCCAACTCGCCGCTGGAAGTGCAGGAAATTCTCCTACGCTTCTGTCGCCGGACCAAGGCGGGCTTCGTGTTCTGGTGTCAGGATATCCACTCCGAGGCAATTAGCCGGATACTCGGCAAGAAGAACTGGCTGCTGGGCAAGGGAGCCGGCCTGTTCTATCGCGACAAGGAGCGTCGGCTTCTGAAGCAGTCGAACGCCCTTGTCGTCATCGCCGAGGCTTTCGTGGATGTGCTGAATGCTCCGCCGTGGTCGCTCGGTCGCACGGACATTCATGTCGTGGAGAACATCGCGCCTCTCGATGAGGTCCCCAAGTTCCCCCGCGACAACGATTGGGCCGTTGCCCATATGAGGCCGGGGCGCAAGCGGATCGTCTACACCGGGACGCTCGCCCGTAAGCACAATCCGGAACTGCTGCTTGAACTGGCGCGGCATGTCGATGCTGACGTGCATCTGTTCTCGCAGGGCTCGGCTCCGGACTACGTGCGGGAGACCGGCGCGGCGGAGGGGCTAGATAACCTGTTCGTATGGCCGTGGGCCAGCGTAGAAGACCTCCCGAAGGTGCTGGGCTCTGCCGACATTCTCTACGCCGTTATCGAGCCGGATGCCGGAGTATTCTCCGTACCGTCTAAGGTGCTCAGTTACCTGGCTGCCGGTCGCACGGTGCTCGGCTCGATCCCTCTCGACAACCTCGCTGCCCAGACCGTGCTGCGCGCGGACGCCGGGCGAATGGTGGCGCCCGAAGATGTCAGCGGCCTGATCGCCACCGCCCGCGTGCTGCTCCTCGACGATCAGGTCCGCGAACGCATAGGTGCCAACGGCCGTGCGTACGCCGAACGCACTTTCGACGTTGATGGCGTTGCCGCGCGGTTCGCGACGATCATCGAGGGGATCTCACCAACGGCGAAAGTGGCGGCGCAGTGAAACGAGTGCTCTGGGTGGGCAAGGCGCCGGCGGATGGCGCAGCCGGAGACGAGGTCTACGACCGCAGGATAATCAGCGCGTTGCGCGGTCTGGGAGTAGAGGTTGACCTTGTCCACCCCGACCGAGTCGGTCGCGTCGCCGAACTGGCCAACCTGGCACGGGGTCTCCCCCACTATCGCGCCCAGTACGCTTCGACCCGCAATGCCCGAAAACTCCTAGATGCGGCGCGTGGGCACGAACTCGCCATCGTCTCCTGGGAACCGTTCGACATGCTGGCCTGGGGCCTTCCTGTTCCTGCCATCCCCATCCTTCACAACATCACCAGCCGCTCGCTGCCTTCGATGTTTCCTGCGAGCCCGGCGGCAAACCTTCTGGCCCTCACCGCGGGTTGGTGGCAGCGCCGCGCCTACGGTAGCGGTCGGTTCCCGGCCGTGGTGGTGCTGGCGCGCGACGACGAGGCCTATGTGAAGTCGATTGCGCCTCATATTCCGGTGGTTTACGCGCCCCCGGGCCCTCCACCGCTGACCCAGCTTGCCGCTGACGCCCGGTTCCTCCCCGAGCTGGTCCTGCTGGGCACCTATGACTGGCGCCCGAAGCGCCGCGACGTCGTCGCCTTCGCCCGGGCGTACGCACGCATGGCCGCGCCATGGCCCGTTTACGCCGACGGCCTGCCCGACCAAGCGGCGCAACAGATCCGGCCGCGCCCGACATCCGCCTTGGACTTCAGTTCAGCAGCTCGCATCGGCGTCGTGCCGGACACCTTCATCGCCGGGCACAAGCTGAAAGTCGGCGCCTACGTCGCTAACAACCTCGTACCCGTCGCGATGGGCGACCTGCAGGGGGAATACGCTGGCCTTGCCCCGCCATACCTCTTCGACAAGGCGGCGGCGGCCGACCTGCCCGCTATTGTCTCCACAATCTCTGCGTCTTTCCAGGTCGATGCCTGGCGCCAGCTCCAGTCAGCATTCGCCGAAGCGTTCGACTGGAGCCAGTCCGCCGCTCGAATTCTTGCTGCTGCGGTGGCCGCCGTGGCCTTACGCCGCCGCGCCTGATCCCGGCGACGATGGGTCGCGTTCGACCACCATGGCGGCACACAGGAGGTAGACCAGCAGCACCATGATCGGGCTCAGCAGGTAACCGCCAGTCACCTGGTAGACCATGAACAGTCCGACCGTCAGCGGTGTAAGTGACCGGCCGATCGTCCGCGACGCAAAGAACACCTCGAACACGACGGCGAAGAGCAGCCCGTACTCATAGATCAGTTTCACCAACGGCCAGGTATTGCCGATGTTCACGGTCCCCGCGCCCCGTCCCGTGAACAGGGCGGAGGGATCGCCCAGCAGGTCGAACAGGGCCATGATCGGCAACAGGATGCGACCGTAGGCACTGGAGCCGGGGTTTGAGAACTCCTCGATGCGAGGAACGGCAGGGAGCGGCACTCCGGCTGCGTAGGCCAGTCCGAGGACCGCTGCCCCGGCCAAGGCAAGGTATCGCAGCATGGGTCGCGTTACGATGTACCAGCCCAGCGCAAACACCAGCAGCGCGAGGCCACTCGCCCCCTCAGTGGTCACCAGTGCCAGTGCAAAGAGCATCAGCCGTGCCGGCCGCCGGCCGAGCATCGTGAACTCGAGGATGATTGCGCAGGCGAGGAAGATCGATGCGAACGAGGTCTCGAGGAACACGATGCCGTTCGGACGATTCCACGTGACCCAGGTCTCGGTCGAACTCTGCCCGATGTAACCCTGGAGCAGGAACTCGCTCGGCACGTAAGGGTCGATGACGAGGTTCGAGCCGACCCCCACCACAACCTGGTACAGATACTGCGCAAACACGAAGAGTGTGATCGGCAGCATGGCATTGGAGAAATGCGCAAGGACTGCCCGGTACTCGTCTCGCGAAACCACCCACTTGGGAACGTAGAGGGCGTAGGTGACGAGCAGGAACAATATGCTCATCAGCGAGAACCGCTCACTGAGGATCTGGCTCGCAAGGGCTAACCCGGCAAGCACCATGAACACACCGACCGCAGCGTGGGATATCTTCGCGGCGCCGATGGTATAGAGCACAGTTCCGAGGCAGACGATCAGCACGAGGCTGATCTGCTCCCCGCCCAGCGGAACGCCGAATTTCTGCAAGTAGATCAACGCGGTTACCTGCAGGAACATACCGCGGACCACCACCGACGGCCTAGCCTGCGCTGCTGGCGCCGCGGGGGTGGTGAGAGGGTCTTGCCCCGTGGCTATCTCGCTGGTCATGGCTGGACGCTCGCGTTCCGCCCTGCGGGGCGCTTAAGCCCTGCCTGGGAAAAGGAACGGGCCGCCGGCCAGTTCGAAGCAAGTGGTTCTGGGGGCATGCTCACTCCGCCGGGCGCTGCCTGCCGAAAAAGCGCTCCGCGAATTGGCGAACCTCCTTGTTGGTGGCATAGAGGGCCACGAGCAGCGCCATCCCGCCGATCGCGCTGCTTGCAATGATGGACGCGACCGGCGGTAGCGGCACTGCCGCTTCGAATGTCATCACCGCCGCCACCATGAGCAGGATCGCCGCTACCGGCCCTGCCATGTTCCTCGCCTGCTCGAAGGGGCCGATGCCTGCCACCCGCGCAACCACTGTCCATGTCAGCGGTGCAGTCAGCAGGACTGGTGCGGCCCAGATCAGTGCCCCGCCCATAGCATCCTCGGGCCGTATCACCGCCATGGCCGCCACGGTCGCTGCCAGTTGGAACAGCGCATTGTACAGCGAATAGCGAACGTGCCCGAGCGCCCGGAGGAGGAAAGAGCCGTTGATGCGCAGGAAGCCGATGGCCGCGCCGATGCAAAGAACCTGCACTGGCAAAACCACGCCGTCCCAGCCAGGGCCGAAAGCGACGGGCACAAGCGCGGGAGCGACGAGGGCCAGCCCTACAAATGGCGCGGCACCGCCCACACAGGCAATCATGGTGACGGTGGCGAAGGCCGTCGTCAGGTCCGCTTTGCTGCCTTTGCGCGCAGACAGCAGAGGGAAGCCGAAATTCATGAGCGCAGTATTCAGCACCGTCTGTGGAGTGATGGTCAGACGGAAAGCGACGTTCAGGTAGCCCGCCGCCGCCAGGCCGCTGAAACCGGCGAGCAGGAACGTGAAGACCTGGAGCCGCAGTCCCGCCACCGTATGCATCAGCGCATAGGGCAGGGCGAAGCGCAGTAGCCCGCCCAGCGCCCCTACGTTGAATGCAGGCCCCGGGAACCAGCGAATGAGGGCAATAAGCAGAAGCGCCTGTGTGGCGGACGTTATGGTGACTTGCAGCAGCAGGCTCCAAACCTCCCACCCGAGGACACCCATCAGAAGTGCCATTGCGCAGGCGAACGTCCTCCCGCCGATCGAGGCGATGGCCACTTTGCGATACGACAGCCTGTGCCGCTCGCGCGCGTTGTTGACCCCGACAATCGCGCTGAACGGCAGCGACGCAGCAACAGCCACAATCATGCCGCCCAGTTGCCCCTGACCATAGGCGGACAACACCACCCAGCCGGCAAGCGACAGCAGCACGAGTCCCAGCGCTGTCGCCAGAACAAGCCAAAGCGCCAGCGCAAACAGCGAGTCGTCACCGTCGCGGTTCTGGATCAGGGCGTCGTGAAATAGTCCCTCAACATAGAGGTTGACCAATAGAGTGGCGCCGATGATCAGGGACGCCAAGCCAAAACTTTCCGGATCGACAAAGCGGGCGAGTAGCAGGACTGTAAGCAGGGACACGGCTGCCGTCGCAATGGTGTCGACGACGATCCAGAGGTTATTGCGCATGCCGCCCCATTCAGCGAGGCGTCGGAGTTAACCGCCTCAAGTGCCTAAGCTAGGCGAAAATAATGAACATCAATAGAATGGTGGGCGGCAAGGCAAAAAGACAAAGACTGTCCAACAGATACAACGCGAATCGGGCTGCGAATCTCCACATGACCGGAACGATGATAATTACTGGCTCCGACGCCGGCTACTTCGAATATGCGCGCGAACTGATCCTGTCGCTCGATCGGCAGGCCACTAGAGACGCCTCACTGGGGTTCCTCGACCTCGGCCTCGCCGAGGAGCAACGGCAGTGGTTGCGGGAGCGCGGCGCAACGGTCGTGAGGCCTCAAAGCCGGCTCGATTTTCGCGGTCGGGAGTGGCCCGTCGGCATGTTCGGGTACCTGGCGCGCCCCTATATGCGAGAGAATTTCCCGGGCTTCGACACCTACGTGTGGCTCGATGCCGACGCTTGGCTGCAGGACTCGCACACAATCGCCGAACCCGTGGCGGCGGCCACCGACACTGGTGCCGCCTTCGTTCGCCAGCGCGAGCCCAGCTATCGCTACACCTGGTGGCTGCGCGGCTGGTTCGTGAAGCACTACGTGCTAGGTTACGGCGTGGTGCGGGGCCTGCTGCTCGCCAGCATGCCTGCGATAAACAACGGCGTCTTCGCCATTCGCGCCGGCGCGCCGCATTGGGACGCCTGGCACCGCCACTACCAAGCGGCCTACGACCGCACGCAACTGCCCGGCCCGCACGACCAGTTCAGCCTCAATGCGGCGGTGTTGGTGGAGCGGCTGCCGGCCTCCTACCTGCCGGCCACCTACAACTGGATCTGCGACCTCGCCCGGCCCGTCTGGGACGCTGAGACCGGCACCTTCCGTGTCCCGCGAGGTCCGCACGAACTGATCCGCGTGATGCATCTGGCCGGTCCGGCCAAGAAACTAGACTACGACCTGGAGGTGCTTGGCGGCGGCAGCCGTCGCGGCAGCCTCAGATTCGGCCGCATGGCCGATGCACCATCGGGGCAGGTGTAACCCATGGCTGAACAGACTGAGCCGGGCATCGCGCCGGCCGCTACCGAGGTTGAACGCGCCGGACTGTCGCCGGCCTTCTCCCGCTACGAGCACACACTCGACAAGTGGGAGATGACCATAGAGGAAGCGGAGCAGCTTTCGGCCGACCTGGCTCGGCTTGCTCGCCTGCGCGGCTTCAAGTTCGACATTGTCGTGGGCATAGCCAATGGTGCCCTGCTGCCCATGCGTGTCGCAGCGCGACAATTGGAGCTGCCTGAAGAGATTGTCCGTGTTCGCCGCCAGGGCAGTCGCATCAAGCAGCGGCTACTTGCCATCAAGAATGCCCTGCGCATTCCCTCCGGTTGGTTGACCTGGGGCCCGCTCATGCCGATCTGGGTGTGGTTTCAGAACCGCACTGGCAAGCTCGAAGGCGACGCTGCACCCGACTCCGGCAATGTCAGCGGCAAGCGCGTGCTGCTCGTCGACGATTGCCTTGAGTCCGGTCGGTCCGTCGAGCTCGTGCGCAGGCGCCTGCTCGATGGAGGGGCGGCTTCGGTCACCAGTGCGGTCATCTGCTGGACCCTAATGCCCGACCCGGCGGTGCTTGAGCCGGACATTTATCTCCACCGGACCACCCAGTACTACCCATGGTCGGGCAGCAGCCGATACTGGGGCGACTTCCTCGCCTGGCTTGAACGTGAGGGGCTGGTACTGTGGCAATAACCAAACAGCACCTCCTCTTGATCGACCTCGACGGTGTCTTGGTGGTCGAGGCCGAGCCACCGGCGGTTCCCAGCCGCGAACTGCTGCTGTTGCACGAGAATCTCCATCGCCACCTCGCCGGCATGGCGGCGCGCAAGGTCATCCTCACCCATCGGTCGCGTCGTGAGGCGGGTGCGATCCTGAAGGCGTTGCGGCTCGAGGCCCCGTTGATCGAGGGCTATCTTGCGGCCGAAGATCTGTTCGCCGTCGCCTGGCGGGAGGTCGGTGCCTTTGGCCTGTTTCGTGGTGGCCTGCGCAAGAGCGCCATGCTCGGCGCCCTCGAAGATCGGCTCAGCATGAAGCGGACGAACTTCGCGATCATCGACGACAACCGCATAAACATCGACGGCATGCTGGCGCACGGCATCGGGCTGGCGTTGCATGCCCCGATCGGGCTGGCCGGCGGCGAACTGATCAGCTTTGACTGGAGCGCCGCGGACAAGGCCCTGGTGGAGTGGAGCGCCGGCAGCCCGCAGGCCCTCGTCAGTCTGCCGGAAGTCAACCGCCCACTGGAGCGTTGGCAATCCACTGGCATCCACACCCGGCGTGAGGGGCAGCACCTCTTCAACGCCGTCCGCCTCGCCGGTCACCGCCTGCGGCGCGCCTTTGGCCACCATGCCCAATAATCGGAGGCCCGCATGACCTCAGCACCGCTCGATGCCTCCACCTCCAAGCCGCTCGAGGGTGGCCCCAGCTTTCCGCTGCGGCACCGGTTGTTCCGCGCCGTATGGATCGTCACCTGGAGCCTGCTGGCGAGTTGGACGCCGCCGCCGTTGAGCGGCTGGCGCCGCTTCCTGTTGCGGCTCTTCGGCGCCAAGCTGGCCGGTACTGCGCGTGTCTACGGCACGGCCAGGGTATGGTACCCGCCCAACCTCACCATGGATGATTTCAGCGTGTTAGGTCCAACCGCCAACTGCTACTGCATGGACCGCGTCCATATCGGCGCTTACGCCGTAATCTCGCAAGGCGCCCAGCTCTGCGGCGGCACTCATCTTGTCGACGATCCCAACTTCCAGCTCGTCACCAAACCGATTACGGTCGGCCGCAACGCCTGGATCGCCGCGGACGCCTTTATCGGTCCCGGCGTCAATGTCGGGGAGGGCGCCGTGCTCGGCGCCCGCGGCGTCATGTTTCGCGACATGGAGCCGTGGACGATCTACGCTGGGAACCCCGCCCAGTCGTTGCGCCAGCGGAACTGGCCCGACGCTGTCCCTTGAGGTTCCAGCTAACTGGTCCCAGCCGATCAGTCGAAGCCAACTTGGTTCACCTCGTCACTCTCGTACAGCGACGTGAGCGCAAGGTTCGCCGGAGACGATGCTGAGCCCGGCGAGGTCTCCTAGAAAGCGTTGGCCCTATGCCACCGACGGTCGAGGCATCGTAGCCCTCGTTCTAGAAATGAACTCGAACTCCCTACTCACTTTTTAGTCCTATAGACTAAAAGCTGCATGATATTTCCTACTTCAATCTTTAAACTACCCATTCTTCTCTCAACAAGACTCTCAAAGAAAAAAGAAAAAGGCTCCGCCCACCACCGTGTCGGAACCGCCCTTCATCGAACTTTTTGGTGCCAATGCAGCACCGAACTTCCATATGGCGACTGGGTGAAAGATATTCAACCCAACCTCAAGGGGTGTCGAGGTGCTAGCTAGGCGGTCCTCGACCAAGTGACCCTTACACACCCGGTCGCGGTGTCAGCTTGACATCTTCTCGAAAAGGACCGCCGCGCTTTGAGCACGCACGCGCGGGTTCGCAGGACGGGACTGAGCCTTCTCGTTCGGGATCGACGAACACCGGTCACGCTCGAGCGACTGTACGGGGAGGCACAGGCGAACGCTGGTGACGCCGACAGACAGATCTGCAAAAGCAGACCCCGTAGGAGGGAGGTTGGGATTCGGGCAGGATCTCTATGAAGCCGTGCTCATAGGCCTTCCAAGAGCGTTTGCTGGCGTTGGGACCACAGCAGGATGGCCATACTGGTGAACTCGGTGCCGTTGTCACTGAGCGCCGTCAGCGGTCTGCCGCGGAGGGCGATGATGGTGTCGAACTCGCGAACCACACGCTGGTCTGAGAGCGATGTATTGGCGACCAGAACCATGCACTGGTGCGCATGATCATCGACGACGGCGCCAGCACACGAAGCGATGACCATCGGCTGAGGCATGGGAGACCAAGTCAAGGCTCCAGCGCTGGTTGAGCAGATCCTGCACGAGCCACGAGCGCCGCGGAGATCTAGCGGCTAGATCAGGTCGCTCCAGCATCTGGCCAGGGATGTCGAGGGGGTCCGCATATAACTGCCAGGGGCAGCCTCCATTTGCGTTGTTCGCTGCCTGTCGGCCAGGAGGGAATTGCCCATTGAGGATGTTGTTCACTTGGTTAGCTGGTTATCGTCTGAGTTACCATAGGTCGTTCACCTCGGCGGTGATCTCGGCCGTAGCCCTTGTCAGTCTTGTGATCGGAAGCAGCTTGGCATCTCCATCATCCAGAAAGGGCGGGGACTGCCCCCGTTTGTCAACTACTGGTTGGAACGAGGCCATGCACCGATTATTGCGGCTACACGACACAATCAACCTATCCGAGGCCTTTGGGTTCACACAGTGCCGAGCAACGAAACGCTGCGAGCTGTCGAACACAGATCCAAACCGCGTTCGTGGTTGGGAGCCGACCCGCGGGACTTACTGGTGGCTATCCTTGGGGGCGTCCGGCCGCGCGTCGTAGATTAATGTTGCGTTGTTAGAATGACCACATTTGGAGCCGTTGCCTGGGTCATGAGTTTACTTGCGACCGCCATACTTCTTGGAAATTGCCAAAGCGAGCATTTCCCACATGTCGGCCAGTGTTGTAACCTTTGACCTCGCCACTACGGGTGGGAAGTCAAGCTTCGAGCTACGTGCTGAGCACGCCCCTCCCAGCCTCAAGATCGTCTCCACAATCTCGAAGTTCGCTTCAGGAGCCGGTGGAACCCTCATTAGCCTACCGCGTGGCGGCTTCACCTCCTTTTCCGACTTCCAGAATGCCCTCACGACCAGTGGCAAGGACACTATTGTCGACCTCGGCGACGGGACTGCGATCAAACTGGTAAATGTCCAAGAAGACACAATTACCGCCAGCAACGTCACGTTCAACTTTTCGGTGCCGGCATCGGCGGCCAGTAACCGTACGGTCAAGCCGAGCGCAGGTGCTGTGCTAACGGGCACAGCCAAGAACGAGAGCTATGGCGCAGCCGTCAACATCACCGCCAGCGGCGGCGCGGGCGACGACACCTACAACGTTTCCTCCATCTCGGGCGCATCGAAGTTCCTCGAGAAGGCGGGCC
>JAEYZJ010000372.1 GCA_023430705.1 Pseudomonadota bacterium
CCTCGATGTCGAGTTCGGCCCTGAGGTTCACGTCATAGTCGAGCTGGGCCTTGTGGCGGTCGATATCGGCCTGCCGGTTCTGGGCCATCATCAGCACCGGGGCGGTAAAGGCGGCCTGGAAAGACAGCACCAGGTTGAGCAGGATGAAGGGATAGGGATCCCAGTGCTGGACCCAGGCGACGACGTTGAGGGCCATCCATGTGACCAGCAGCGTGGACTGCACGATGATGAAGGTCCAGGAGCCGACAATGGCGGCGATGGCGTCGGAGAGGCGGTCGGGGAAGCGGGAGGGGCGGCCCGGATGCGGGCTGCGGTCACGCAGGCTGAAGCGAGGCACGCTCGGGGTGGCGGAGAGGCTCTGGTCGGTCACGGATGAACCTCCATGGCTTGTCGGTCCGCCTAGAGATAGCTCCAAAACGCGACCGGCGCCCGATGCAGGTCAAACGGCGGCATGAATCAGGAGGGCTCCGGCGCGATGCACGGAGCCCTCTCTTGCGGCCTGTCGGCGATGGCAGCGGATCATTCATGACCGCGCGGCGTCCGGCGCGCGGCGCGCATCCGGGCGAGGTCGCCACGCGTGAGGCCGATGTCGCGCAGCAGGTGATCGTCGAACTTCATCAGGTCGTCGATCACACGGCGCTGCCGGGCCCGCTGGAAGATGGATGCGAGATCGAACATTGGATGCTCCTCGAATGTGCCATGAGGCAGGGTGCGGCTTATTGCCGGGCCTCGATGAACTGCCGATGAACCGGTCCGCGCCTGCGGCGGAACCAGCGATGCTGGCGCGCGAACTCCTCGCGGGTCAGGCCCATGTCGGCCAGCAGGCGATCGTCGGTGCCGATGTCGCGGCGGCTGCGGAAGCCGAGGGCGACTGCCAGAATCAGGTACTCAGGTGCCATGATGGGTTCGTCTCGTTGCGGTTTCGATGAGTCGTATGATGACTGTGCCGGCTTGAACGCCGGCTGAATGCGGAGTTCAGGAGGTTGAGCGTGCAGAAGATCCGGTTGCCGGCGTTTCCGGTCGAAGGCGGGTGCCTGTGCGGGGCCGTGCGCTACCGCATCACCGGGGCGCCGCTCGCGGCGTACAACTGCCATTGCCGCGACTGCCAGCGGACGAGCGGCGGCACGCATACGCTGTCGCTGCCGATCGCGCGGGAGCGCTTCGAGCACGTCCAGGGCGAGGTGACGCACTACGACAAGCCGGCCGACAGCGGCCGCGTGGTGCGCATGCATGGCTGCGCCAGGTGCGGCGCGAGGCTCTGGAACGAGCCGCTCGCCAGTCCGCATATGCTGGTGGTCAAGCCCGGCACGCTGGACGATCCGAGCTGGGCGGTACCGGTCGGCAACATCTGGACGGACAGCGCACTGCCATGGGTGGTGATCGACCCTGACCTTGTGAACTTTGCCCGGCAACCGGCCGACCGCCAGCCGCTGTTCGACCGGTGGACGGAGGCGACGGCCGGCTGATCCGGCGCGAAATACCGGGGCAGGGGCGGAACAACCCGTGACGCGCCATGAGCGTTTGCCTACATTCACCTGAGTTACGCGGAGATTCACCGGGCCCGTGCTCAACCGGCTCTTCATCATCGTCGGGGTCGTCGCGATCCTTGCCATCGCCGCGGCCTTCGTCGTGCCCAGCTTCATCCCCTGGGGGCAGTACCGGGACCGGCTCGAGGCCATCGCCGGCGAGACGCTCGGCACGCCTGTACGGATCGGCGGCGACGTGTCCTTCTCGTTGCTGCCGCAGCCGCGGTTGCGGCTGGGGGACGTAAGCGCCGGACCGGACGCGGCCCCGAACGTCAGGGTGCAGGGCGTCGAGGCGGAGTTCTCCCTGATCGACTTCCTGCGCGACCGCTACAACGTCACCCGGCTCCGGCTGGAGCAGCCCACGGTCACGATCACCATCGCCACGGACGGGAGCGTCGACACCGGGCTCGCGGTGGCGCGGGCGATGGACAGCAATATCTCGATCGCCGATGCGGTGGTCACCGGTGGGCGGGTCGAGATCGATGACCGGCGGACGGGCGGGAGCTACATCGCGACCGACGTGGCCGGCGACCTGCGGCTGGAGGCGCTGCGCGGGCCGTTCGCGTTCCAGGGGAGCGGCAAGGTGGACGGCGCGGGCTATGCCCTGCGCGTCGCCACGGGCCAGCTCGATGCCGAGGGCGCGGGGACGCTGACGCTGAACCTCAGGCCAGCCGACGGCTCGTTCACGCTCTCGGCCGAGGGGACGCTCAGGACGGGACCGGCGCCCGACTTCACCGGCACCGCGACCTGGCGCCAGCCCCCGCCGCGGCGGGAGGGCGAGAGCGCCGATGCCGGCCGGGGCGACCTCGTCGTGACCAGCAAGGTCGAGGCGACGCCGGCGCGGCTGCTGCTTTCGGACTATGTCGTCGTGCCCGACGAGAACCGGGCGACCACCCGCCTGCTCGGCGCGGCCGACGTGACGCTGGGGCAGGGCATGCAGTTCAACGCCGTGGTTTCCGGCGGCCTCATGGCACTGCCGCCGCGCGACGCCACGGCGGAGCAGTCGCTCGAGCCCTATGAACTGCTGCGGTTGCTGCGGGAACTGCCGGTGCCCCCGATGCCGGGCATCCCCGGAACCGTCGGCGTCGACATTGCCGAGCTGAACCTGCGCGCCTTCTCGCTGCGCAACGTGCGGCTGGACGCGACGGCGCATGACGGCGGCTGGACGGTGACGCAGTTCGTCGGCAACCTGCCGGGCGACACGACGGTGACGCTGGCGGGCGAGGTCACGGCGGCAACGGGGCACCCCGAGTTCGCCGGCCGCCTGACGGTTGCCTCGCAGCGGCTCGATGCGCTCAGCACCCTGTGGCGCAAGCCGGCGGCCGGCAACCCCCTGTTCGGCATGCCCGGCGGGATCGACGCGCGGGTCGACCTCGTGGGCGACACGGTGTCGGTCAGCGATGCGACTTTCGAGCTCGACGGCGAGAAGCGGGGCTTTTCGGCGCAGATCGGTCTCGCGGCGCGGGACCTGCATGTGAGCTCAAACCTGGGCAGCCTCGACAGGTCGCGGAGCGAGGCGCTGCTGGCCCTGTTGCCGGACCTCTCCACCGATGCGGGCTTTGCGGCGAGCTTCGGCAAGGGCGAGTTCGACCTCGGGGCCGAGGCCATCACCATCGCCGGGCTGGAGGGCAGGGCGCTCAGGGCGTCGGGCTCGTGGGACGGCGGAGTCCTGGTGCTCGACAGGTTGTCGGCCGCCGACCTCGGCGGAGCGGCGTTCGACGCCACGCTGACGGCGTTCGGCTCGGTGGCTCGGCCGGAACTGTCGGGCACGGCAAAGGTCGCGGTGACCTCGGCGGACGCGCCGGCGTTGCAGATGCTCTACGGGGCGCTGCGGACGTCGCCGGCGATGGCCGACTTCCTCGGCCGGTCGCTGCCGGCCGAACTCGACCTGCGGCTCGATGCGCCGACCGGCGACGGCGCGCAGAGCCTTGCGGTCACCGGCCGGCTGGCCAGCACCGCCGTGACGGCTGCGGCCGAGATCGAGGCGGGACTGCCCAGGGCGCTGTCCGGACCGGTCAAGCTGAGGCTCGACCTCAGGTCCCCTGACAGCGCGGCGCTGACCCGACAGCTCGGGTTCGGCGCGGCGCCCGTGTTCGCCGACGGAGTGTCGGCGCATCTGGTGGGGGTGGTGGAAGGCAACGTCGCCAACAGCCTCGAGACGACCATGCTGCTGGAAGGCGGCGGCGACTCGCTGGGCTTTTCCGGCAACATGGTGGGGATCGATCCGGCGGCGTTCAGCGGCAAGGGCATGCTGAAGGTGAAGCTCGCCGATCCGTCCGGGCTGGTCGAATGGCTGGGGGCTGGCGGGATCTCGCTGCCCGGATTGTCCGCCTCAGGAACACTCAGTTT
>JAEYZJ010000071.1 GCA_023430705.1 Pseudomonadota bacterium
ACACCTGGCTGATCGACGATTTCTGTGTGGCCGAGCCGCACTTGTGGCTCAGCATCGGCGAGGCGCTGCTGTCCCATGCCACGACCCTGATCCACGAGCATGGCGGCGTGCAGGTCGTCGTGGTCTCGGCCGACCGCGATCTCGCCAAGACCGAATTGCTGCGCCGCTCGGACCTCACCATCGCCTCCAACTGGTGGACCAAGCCGTTACGCTGACGGCCGTCGTGCTTCGTAGGTCCTGGCGAGGTGCTTCGGCCCCTGGGTCTCTCCAGTCGCGGTAAACCCCAGCCGCGCCATCAGCCGCTGCGAGCGTTCGTTCGGCAGATCGACTCCGGCCACGATGCGATCGAGGTTCAGCACCACGAAGCCATAACGCATGGCGGCTCGGGCCGCCTCGAAAGCGACGCCCCTGTCCCAGCAGCGTTAGCCCGTATTTCTCACCGGTGTGAACGTCGTGCGTGGGCAGGGGATGCTTCGCGCGTGGGCAGGGATGATTGGAGTGTAGTTTTTCGTGGGAGCTGGTTAAGGGGCCAGTTGAAGACGGCTTCGGGCACGATGCCTCGTCCGCCGGGTGGCGGAGCGGTCTCGCGGTGATGTAGAGGGACTGTGCGCTGTCTGGTTCGTCAGCGCGCGGCGCGGAGTGCGGCATGAGCGATCGCCCAGTCGCGCTGATAGGGATAGCTGGAGGCCATGGCGATCTTGAGCCGTCGCACGCTGCGGCGCACGAGAGCGCCGACCTTGAGCAGCTTGAGGCGGATGGTGCCGCAGGTGGCCTTGGCGAACTGGGTGCCCTGGAGGCCGAGACGGCGCAAGGCTGCGACCAGCACGTAGGCCATCGAGGCGAACCACAGGCGGAGCTGATTGGCACGCATGGTCCTGGTCGACGTGCGGTCTGCGAACAGGTCGAGCTGGCATTCCTTGATGCGGTTCTCCATATCGCCCCGGGCGCAATAGACCTCCTCGTAGAGCGTGCGGGCGTCGTACTCGGTGGCTGCCAGCAAGGTAACGACGAAGCGCGGGTTGGAGCCTTTCGGGGTATGCTCGGCCTTGCCGACCACGCGCCGCCGGCGGCTCCAGCTCTCGCGCGTCGTCCAGGTGAAGTCCTTGAAGCGGCGGGCCGCCTGGCCGGTGGCCTGGCAATCGGCGGCGGCGGCTTGCAGGTCGGCGGCGATCTCGGCCTCGAGCCGGCGAGTGCGCGCCAGACCGAACAGGTAATCGACGCCATTGCCTTCACACCACGTCATGAGGGCGTCGCGGGTGAAGCCGGAATCGGCCCGCAGCACGATGGCCACCAGCGGCCAGCTGGCGCGGATCTGGGCGACGATGCGGATGACCTCCTCGAGCGCGCCGGCAGCGCCGTCGATGTTGGCCGGCCGCAGCTTGGCCGCCACAAGATGATGGCCGCAGAAGACGTACAGCGGCAGATAACAGTAGCCGCCGTAGTAGCCGTGGAAGAACCGTCCCTCCTGCTCGCCATGCAGCGGATCGTCCGTCGCGTCCAGATCGAGCACGATCCGCCGCGGCGCCCTGGCATGCGCCTCAAGGAACAGGTCGACGAACAGCCGTTCGATCGCCGCCCCGTCGTGGCCGATCTTGTGATAGCGCGTCGGCGACCCGCAGGGCGCGTGCTCCAGCCGGTTGAGCGTCGACTTGCCGGCAAGCGGTGCGCAGTCGCCTCGCCGAGCCTCCAGCTTGCCGATCAGCGACGCCAGAACCGGATCGTGACGCAACTGGTCGTGGTCGACCAAGTCCTCGTAGCCCGACGCCAGCGCGAACACCCGCTGACCAACCAGCGTCGGCAGCGTGTGCTCCACCGCATCCCCCAACCGCCAGTCCTCGAAGCACCCCGCGAACCGATCCACAAGCTTGATCGCTCGGTCGGCCTGACCCAACAGCAACGCCCCGCCGTCCGTCGTCACTTGACCGCCGTCAAACCCTGCCACCACACGACGCCCGCTCGCCGGTTCAAATTCGAAAAGCGCCGCGCTACACTCTGTCCGCATCGGGGAAATCCGTCCAACCTGGTTAAGTCGTTCTTCGCAAAACAACTTTCTCAGATACGACGCCCCGATGCACCTCTCCGGTGAGAAATACGGGCTAGCCGTCCTGCTGGGATGGCGGGAAGTCCTGATGGTCCACGTGCCGATCATGGTCGTGGCTTCGATCGTCGGCGTCTGGCTCTTCACCCTGCAGCATCGCTTCGAAGCCGCCCAATGGACGAACGAGACGCAATGGAGCTTCACCGCCGCCGCGCTCAACGGTTCATCGTGGCTGCGTCTGCCGCGCGTCCTGCAGTGGATGACCGGCAATATCGGCTTCCATCACATCCATCACCTCGATCCGCGCGTGCCTAACTACCGGCTGGGCGCGGCGCACACGGCCGTGCAGAAGGTACGCCCTGTTCGCGGGCTGGGTGTGATGGACGGGTTGCGTGCACCATTGTTGACGTTGTGGGACGAGACTTCCGGCCGCCTGGTCCGCTTCAGCGATGCCGCAATTCCGGCCGCACTCGATCGGGACCGGTTCAGCCGGTCCGAGCGTCGACTGCCGCCTTTTCCAGGCGCGCCGCACTTTCGTCGAGCTCCTCGCTGTAGCGCGTCAGGCGCCGGCGGTCTCCCTCGTCGGTGACCGCTCCCGTCAGGCGCCGCGCCCGCCGGGCAAGGTCGCGCAGGCCATCGGCCTGCTTGAGGATCGCCTCCTTGCTGGGAGAGCGCGGGACCGACGGCAGCATCTTCTCGAACATGTCTTCTCCTTGGTGGCGCAGGCGACGGGAACGCGCGCGCGATCTGAGGCGCCGGCGATTGCTCGTCGGCAACGTGGAACGGTGTCGGGAAGGTTCCTTTCCGGCCCTGGCGGCCCGGCAACGGGCGGACGAGACCGCCTTGTCCATCAGCAATAGCAGGCCAGGCCCGTCGTGGCCAACCCGGCGCCGCGCTTGCCAGGCGGGGCTGCTTCGCCCAAGGATGATCGATGAACACACCCAGACAGTCGACGGACCTGTCCGACCGGCGCCGGCGGCTCGGCGCCTCACGCGAGACGATGGCGGCGGGCCTCGGCCTGCCCGTCGACACGGTCAAGGCAATCGAGGACGGCGCGGCCTCCCATCAGGAGCACGACCAGTACAATACGTGGCTTGGCCGCATCGAAGGCTGGTCGGCCGACGAACAGGCACGACAGTTCCGCGCCGCCGGCAAAGGCGGCCGCTTCGACCGCGAGCGTGCGGAATAACGCGTTCTTCCTGCAACAAAGGGTGCGGCAGCCAGTTCCTCGAATAGGGACAGGAGGCAGACATGGAAGACCTGCGCGATCGGGTGAGCCGGGTCATTGCCCGGCAGTTCCACGTGGCCGATGAGCGCATCAGCGAGGCAGCCACGCTGGACGAGGATCTCGGTGCTACGAGCTACGACCACGTCGAGATGGTGATGGCGCTCGAGGACGAGTTCAAGATCGACATCTCGGACGACCAGGCATCGCGCCTGCACACGGTGGCCGATGTCCTTGCCTGCGTGATGGCGAGCATGGGCGAGGGCAGGACGGCGATCCTCAACCGACCGATCTGACCGCGACGCCTTGCGATTCGCCACTTCGATGCCCACTTCCTTGTGATCGTCGGCAGCGACCTCCGGGCGCCGGCGGCTGAGAGACCGAGGTTCGCCTCGCGCTCCCGCCTCACTGTCCGAC
>JAEYZJ010000089.1 GCA_023430705.1 Pseudomonadota bacterium
AAGTTTGCCGATCCGATCTCGGGCTTCACCATCCCCGAGATCGAGCCGCGGCTGTTCTCGTTCAACAACCCGTTCGGGGCCTGCCCCGTCTGCGACGGCCTCGGCACCGAGCAGAAGATCGACCCCAACCTCATCGTGCCCGATGTCACCCTTTCGCTGAAGGATGGGGCAATCCTGCCATGGTCGAAGACCAGCGCGCCCTATTACCTGCAGACACTGGCGGCCGTGGTGAAGCATTACGGCGCCTCGACCGGCACCGCCTGGGAGGACCTGCCCTTCGAGGTGCAGCACGCCGTGCTGTTCGGCACCGGCTCGACCCCGATCAACTTCGTCTATGACGACGGCCTGCGCACCTACAAGTCGACCAAGCCGTTCGAGGGCGTGATCGGCAATCTCGAGCGCCGCTACAAGGAGACCGAGAGTGCCGGGATGCGCGAGGAGATCGAGCGCTACATGTCCCAGGCGCCCTGCGTCGCCTGCAACGGCTACCGCCTCAAGCCGGAAGCGCTCGCCGTCAAGATCGACGGCCTCCACATCGGGCAGGTGTCCGGGAAGTCGATCCGCGCGGCCAAGGCCTGGTTCGACGAACTGCCGGCAAGACTGAGCCAGCAGCAGAACCAGATCGGCGAGCGCATCTTCAAGGAGATCAAGGAGCGGCTCGGCTTCCTGAACGACGTCGGTCTCGACTATCTCACCCTGGCCCGCAACTCCGGCACCCTGTCGGGCGGCGAGAGCCAGCGTATCCGGCTCGCGAGCCAGATCGGCTCCGGGCTGACCGGCGTGCTCTACGTGCTGGACGAGCCCTCGATCGGGCTGCACCAGCGCGACAACGAGCGCCTGCTCGAAACGCTGCAGCGCCTGCGCGACATCGGCAATACCGTCATCGTCGTCGAGCATGACGAGGACGCCATCCTCACCGCCGACTATGTCGTCGACATCGGCCCCGGCGCCGGCGTCCATGGCGGCCACATCGTCGCCGAGGGTTCGCCGCGCGACATCATGGCCAACCCCAACTCGATCACCGGCAAGTACCTGACCGGGGAACTGGCCGTGCCCGTGCCCGCCGAACGGCGGAAGCAGAGCAAGACCAAGAAGCTGCATCTCGACGGCGCCACCGGCAACAACCTGAAGGACGTGTCGGTCGACGTGCCGCTCGGCAACTTCGTCGCGATCACCGGCGTCTCCGGCGGCGGCAAGTCCACGCTGATGATCGACACCATGTACCAGGCCATCGCCCGCCGGCTGAATGGCGCGCGCGTCAACCCGGCGCCCCACAACCACCTGAGCGGCCTCGAGCACCTGGACAAGGTCATCGATATCGACCAGTCCCCCATCGGCCGTACCCCGCGCTCGAACCCCGCCACCTATACCGGCGCCTTCGGTCCGATGCGCGAGTGGTTCGCGGGCCTGCCCGAGGCCAAGGCACGCGGCTACGGCCCCGGCCGCTTCTCGTTCAACGTCAAGGGCGGCCGCTGCGAGAAATGCGAAGGCGACGGTGTCATCAAGATCGAGATGCACTTCCTGCCCGACGTGTACGTCACCTGCGAAGTGTGCAAGGGCCATCGCTACAACCGCGAGACGCTCGAGGTCCAGTTCAAGGGCAAGTCGATCGCCGACGTGCTCGACATGACCATCGACGAGGCGGTCGACTTCTTCGCGGCCGTCCCCTCGATCCGCGAGAAGTTCGTCACGCTGCAGCGGGTGGGGCTGGGCTACGTCAAGGTCGGACAGCCCGCGACCACGCTGTCGGGCGGCGAGGCGCAACGCGTCAAGCTCAGCAAGGAACTCAGCCGCCGGGCCACCGGCCGTACCCTCTACATGCTCGACGAGCCGACCACCGGCCTCCACTTCCACGACATCGCCAAGCTGCTCGAGGTGCTGCACGAACTGGTCGACAACGGCAACACGGTCGTCGTCATCGAGCACAATCTGGAGGTCATCAAGACCGCCGACTGGGTCATCGACATGGGCCCGGAAGGCGGCGATGGCGGCGGCGAAGTGGTCGCCATCGGGACCCCCGAGGATATCGCCTCGAACCCGCGCTCCCACACCGGCCGCTTCCTCAAGGAAGTGATGGAGCGCCGTCCCCAGCGCACGGCAGCGGAGTAGCATCGGGCGGTCTGCGGGCCCGGCGTCCCCTCGCGGGGCCGCCGCTTCTGCTCGATCATGGCCGCTGAACCCGCAAGCATCATGTGCGATTTCGCACGCATGACTTGAGCAGACTGAAATCCGGCCGAACCTGGCACAAGTATAGTTTGTTTCGCCTTAAATTTGTCCAGCGCCAGTAATAGGCAGTCTTGGCGCGACGACCCATGCGTTGCGCCAACAGATGCGGCTCGGCGGCTGTTCGTCACTGGGATCGTATAGACACTCGACGTCGCCGACTATCGTGCCGTGCTGCACGATACATGCCGGCAACTTGTCGCGCCCCGCATCCTGCCGGGCTCCTTGGCGGCGTATCCACACAAATCGCTGGAGGTTCAAGTGGCCGATGTCATGCCCAGCCAGCTGGCCAACGCCGTGCTGTCGAAGTTCTACGACGTGCTGATCAGCGGTGACGAGAGCGTGCCGCCCTCCGAGGACAATTTCTTCAGCTGGTGCACGCCGGGCATCCCGGTCGACGTGGCCGACTTCGATTTCCTCACCCAGGGGTTCACCGGCGTGGTGCGCAAGGAGCAGGCCGATATCCTGACCGCTCCCGGGGCCGAGGGAACGCCGCCCGAGCCCCTGCCCCCCGCCGAGCTCGAGAGGTTGCGCGCCCAGGATACCGCTCGGCTCTACATGCAGGCCGAGGCCTTCGCCCGGCTGGTCGATTTCGTCCCCGACGTCACCAAGTTCAACAACGAGCAGTTTGCCCGCCTGTCGGTGCTCAACAACGAGGGCACGCTGAGCGAGATCTACGCCCGCGTCCTGCGCATGAGCCAGGTCGCCGAGACCAAGCTGAGCGACGAAGAGAAGGCCACGGTGGAACGACTGCGTGGACTGCTGGTCAAGAAGGTCACCGAAACCGACCTCATCACCCAGCAGTCGGTCGAGCGGGAGGTCGAGAGTGACCTCGTCACGGCCTACAAGGCCATGCAGTTCGCCTACGAGGACGCGGTGCTGCAGTACAATGCGCGCCGCATCGACGCCATGACTGCCGCCGATGCGAAGGCCGTGAACTTCTTCGCGATGAACGCCAACGTGCTGCGCAATCGCGTCACCAGCGCCGAGGCCGACTGGAACACGCGGGGCCACCGCGGCGACTACGACAAGATCAACGCCTACATCGCGCAGGTCATGGGGCGCGACCTCACCGTACTGAAGCAGCGCTACCGCGACGATTTCGAGCGGGCCCGCCTCACCGGCATCGCGTCGGGCTCGGACTTCCAGTACACCACCCTCGTTCCCGGCAACTTCGCGAAGTCGAACGGCTGGACCGCGTTCAGCTTTTCGTCCTCCGACTTCCAGTCCCGCTCGTCCAGCTCCTACCAGAACAAGAAGTGGTCGGTTTCGGGCGGCGGCAGCTACTTCGGCATCTTCGGGGGCCGCGCCAGCCGCAGCGAAAGCTCCGCGCACCAGGAATACTCGGGCACGGTCTCCTCCGACAACTTCTCGCTCGGTTTCGAGATCTGCCAGGTGCCGATCGTGCGCCCCTGGTTCATGGCGTCCTTCCTCGCCAGCAAGACCTGGCGTTTCGACGTCAACAGCCCCGATGTCGCCGGCGAGGTGCTGAGCGACGGGAAGTCGCCACCGCACGGGCTCATGCCGGCCTATCCGACCAGCATCGTCTTCGTGCGCAACCTCAGGATGTCGATCGGGCACAACGAGTCGTTTTACAACTACGTCAACGACCAGAAGAACGCCTCAACCGGCGGTGGCGGCTACCTTTCCTTCGGGCCGCTCTTTCTTGGCGGCAGCGGCGGCAACATGTCGGCGGCCGGGCAGTCGACGCGCGACTACGGCTACCACGTGGACGAGAACGGCATCAGCTCGCCCGGCATGTCGATTGCCGGCTTCAAGTGCCACACCTTCGGCAAGGCGCCCGATCCGCTCGACTCGATCACGGCCTGGGTTTGAGGTGTCACGATGGACGCACTTGTGCGCCTGGCGCTCGCTGCCAAGGCCGGCGAGGTGTTCGGCGGGGACGACAAGTTCCTGAGCTTCCCGCCGTCCCACTTCCAGATCACCTACGCGCCCGGCGAGATGGACTTTGCCACCGGCGTGACGACGCCGGCGGCCCTGACCCGTTTCCGCGAGTTCTCCAACAACGCCAACCGCGTGATCCGCGGCGTCCTTTACGATCCCAACGAGGAGCGACTGCTCTCCGAGGTGGTGCGCGAAGTGCTGGACAAGGGCCGGTGCGCCGTCCCGGCCGGCGGCGCCGTCGACGATACGCAGTATACGGCGGCGCTCGCGCTGCTTTTCGCCGATCCCGCCGAGTTCCCGCGCCAGCCGAGCGACGCGCAGCGCGTCTACAACCGCTACCGCGACACCCTGCAGATCGCGCAGGAGCACTACCTGTCGCGCAAGGGCACGGTGGAACTGGGTGACGACGCCGAGGCCAAGACCACGTGGGCCACCATCGAGGAGCCGCACCTGCGCGCCCAGATCGCCGGGCTCGAGGCCGAGTGGGAGACCACCGGCCGCCGTTCCGAAATCGAGGCCGCGCGCCAGACCGTGCGCGCCTACGAGATGCGCAACGCCGTGCTCACCTGGAAGCAGTGGCGCGACGGCTACAATGCCGACATCGACGAGCGTACCGACCTCAGTGACATCGCTTTCGCGCCGGTCGTCCTGTCCCCTGCCGACGTCCTCGACGGCAGCGACTGGCAGTCGATGGTGCTCACGGAGGCGGAGATCGCCAAGCTGGCCGAAGGCGCCGACCCACAACTCCGCCAGTCCTTCGGCTCGCCGTCGCCCAGCGACATCGTGCGGCTCCAGTTCGAGTATCGCTCCGCCAAGCTCGAGCGCGGCTGGCTCCCCAAGGACCTGTTCACGGCCCGGTTCTGGCGCCTGCCGCCCGATTTGGGTCCGGTCAGCGACGGGCATGACCTGAAGAACGGGCTCTGCCCGGCCTTTGCCGTGGCGATGGTGTTCGCCCGCAATGTCACGGTCGATCGCCGCGCCGAATCCGGCCCCCCGAAGCGCCTGCATGTCCTGCCGGGCGCGCTGTTGCAGGCGATGCCGCTTGCCCAGGTGACCGTCAGCACCGATGCCATCTCACCGATCGAGACCATGGTCACGCCGCAGCCCGATTTCGTCGCGCTCAACCGCAACGCCATTGTTCGCGACCACCGGCGGAAGCCAGGCCTGCGGCCGGGTCGCATCGGCCGCTTCCGCGCCGAAGTCCTTGCGACAAACCCGCTCATCCTCACCAGCCCGGTCGAGCCCGTCCCGCCCACGCCGAGCCCCGAGACGACCACCGACGCGGTCAGTCCCGACGTGTCCGTCCTTGCCTACATCTGCAAGCCCGTCCCGCTCTCGCCGAGCCCGGACCCGAGCCTCAACTGGAGCTGAGATCAGAGGAGATCCGCCATGCTTGAATCCATTGCGGCCGCGATCAGCGGCGACGATGTGAACTGGTACAAGTCGCGTGACGACATCGTCGAAGGCGTCGAGGCGCTCTATTCCGCCATCCGCAAGCGCGAGGAGGAGGAGCAGGAACTGCTCGAGAACCTGTGGGAACTGGTGAAGTCTGCCTCGGAACTCGCGGGCCCCGCCGAGCTGCCGATCCAGGCCGGGGTCGTCGGCATGTTCGCCCCTTTCGCAGCCATCGGCATCGGCTATGCCGAGGCCGCCGAGGAGATCAAGCGCGACCGCGCCTCGATGTCCTTCTGCGAGGGCCTGGTGATGGGCGTGATGGCCGAGTCTCCGGACAATGTCGGCGACTATTTCTGGCAGTGGAGCACCATCCCCAACCCCGCCTTCCCGGGCGCTGAAAAGCTCGCCCAGTACTACAACAATGCCGGAATAGCGCTCGGCTATGCCTATGGCCGCGAGATCGCGCTCACGGGCAAATCCGCCGGCTTCTGGGCTGACCTCCGCGGCGAACTCGACGGCCCGCTCGGCGATCCCGATAACGGCTGGGGGCGCCGTGAGTGGATCGATTTCTACATCACGACGGCCAGCGCCTTCTATCGCGGACACATCAGCGAGTGACAGTCATGGGCAGCGCGCCTGGCGCCCTGCTCCCGCCCCCTTGCCCAAATCACGGCGCGGCCCCAACTTGCCATCTGCAAGGAGCCAGCCGTGACCAACCCTTTCCTTTCTGCCTGGAGCACCCCCTACCAGGCCCCGCCGTTCGAGCTCATCGAGACCACCCACTTCAAGCCGGCCTTCGTGGAAGCGCTGGCCCGGCACCGCGACGAGATCGCGGCGATCCGCGACAATCCCGAGCCCGCGAGCTTCGACAATACCGTCGCCGCGCTCGAACGCTCCGGCCAGCTGCTGCTGCGCGTGCACATGGTCTTCAACCAGCTCTCGTCGGCGGCCACCAGCGAGGAGCTGCAGGCGGTCGAGCGCGAGGTCGTGGTCCTCGTCGCCCGCCACTGGAACGACATTTTCCTCGACGCAAGGCTCTTCGCCCGCATTGATGCGCTGCATGAGCGGCGCCACAGCCTCGGCCTCGATCCCGAGGCCCTGCGCGTCCTCGAGCGCTACCATCTCGACTTCGTCCGTGCCGGAGCCCGGCTGACTGCCGACGAGCGCCTGCGCTTCGCCGCCATCGTCGAACGTCTCGCCTCGCTCGGGACGCAGTTCGGCCAGAACGTCCTCGCCGACGAGCAGGAGATCGTCTTCGCCCTCACCGAGGCGGAGGTCGCGGGGCTGCCCGATTTCGCCCGTGCCGCCGCAGCCGAGACGGCGCGCGACCGCAAGCTCAACGCGCCCTACGCTGTCACGCCCTCGCGCTCCAGCGTCGAACCGGTCCTTCACTTCGCCACGGACCGCGCCGTGCGCGAAAAGGTCTGGCGCGCCTTCGTCCAGCGGGGCGCCAACGGCAACAAGAACGACAACAGCACGATCATCGCCGAGATCGTGGCCCTGCGCGCCGAGCAGGCGCAACTGCTCGGTTACGCGAGCTACGCCGACTACAAGCTCGCCGACTCGATGGCCGGCACTCCGGCCGCAGCGCGAGCGCTGCTCGAGGAAGTCTGGGCCGGCGGCCGCAGCAAGGCCCTCGCCGACCGGGACGCGTTGCAGGACCTGGCGAGGACGGAGGGCCAGGCCGAGCCCCTCGAGGCCTGGGACTGGCGCTACTATGCCGAAAAGCTCCGCCTCGCCCGCTACGATTTCGACGAGAACGAGCTGAAGCCCTATCTCCAGCTCGACAAGGTGGTGGAAGCCGCCTTCTTCGTCGCCGAAAAGCTCTTTGGCCTCACCTTCAGCCTGCGAACCGACATCCCCGGCTATCACCCCGATGTCCGCGTCTGGGAAGTCAGCCGCGAGGGCCGGATCATCGGGCTCTTCTACGGGGATTACTTCGCCCGTCCGGGCAAGCGCTCGGGCGCGTGGATGACCTCGTTCCGCGACCAGTCACGCCTCGGCGGCGAGCAGCTGCCGCTGATCGTCAACACCTGCAACTTCGTCAAGCCTCCCGAGGGACAGCCCGCCCTGCTCTCGCTCGACGAAGCCCGCACCGTCTTCCACGAGATGGGCCATGGCCTCCACGGCCTCCTCTCCGATGTCACCTATCCGCGCATCGCCGGCACGAGCGTCGTCCGCGATTTCGTGGAGCTGCCGAGCCAGATCTACGAGCACTGGCTCGAGGAAGAGCCCGTGCTCGCCCGCTTGACGCACTACCGCACCGGCGAGCCCATTCCCGCCGAACTGCTCGAGCGGATGCGCGCCGCCCGCACCGCCAACTCCGGCTTCGACACGGTCGAGTTCGTTTCCTCCGCCATTCTCGACATGGACTATCATTCGAGGCCCATGCAGGGTTCGGTGGCCGAGTTCGAGGCCGGCGTCCTCGCCGACATCGAGATGCCCCGCGAGATCGCGCTGCGCCACGCCAGCACGCACTTCCTCCACCTGTTCTCGGGCGACGGCTACGCGGCTGGCTACTACAGCTACCTGTGGAGCGAGGTGCTGGATGCGGACGGCTTCCAGGCCTTCAGGGAGGCCGGCGACCCCTTCGACCCCGAGACGGCCCGGCGCCTCCACGAGTTCATCTACTCGGCCGGTGGCAAGCGCGACTTCGCGGAGGCCTATCGCCGCTTCCGCGGCCGCGACCCGGACGTCCGGGCGCTCCTCGAAGACAGGGGCCTCGTTCCGGCGATGAGCTGATCGCCAGGGCGCGGCAACCGGCGGATCGGCGCAAAGTTCGTCACCGATCCGCCCGGGATGCCGCGTCCGCCCGGCTCCGGGTTCTTGCCGCCGCACTCGTGACGCCGCCGAAGAGGTGGACGGTGATATCCTTGAACACCCGCCGCCGGCTCTCGCGGCCCAGATACCTCGCAAAGAGCATCTCGTTGCTGGCCGTGCCCGCGGTATTGACGACCACCACGGCGGGGCCCGGGTCGACCTCGACCTTGGCAAGGTCCGGCGCACCGTTGACCCCGAGCGCGCAGCGGTCATCCAGGTAGTAGTCGACCGGCATGGCGTTGGTCTTTGGCGCGACCAGGACGCAGGCGTCGTTCTCCTCTGCATACTGCTCGATATAGGCGGCGACTTCACGCCACGGCGAGTGTTGCGGCGGGGCATCGAACGCAATGCCGGCGACCGACGTCACGACGATCGCACCGACCGCTGCCGCCAGCCTCGCGCCGGTCACTCCGAACCGCGCGAGCCCGATCGCGCACAGCGCCAGTCCGGCCGGCAGTCCGCCGATGAGGTATCGGGGCAGGAAGAATGGCGTCCCTCCGGCGATGGACCCCACGAACGCGATCACGCCGGGCAGGAGCGCCCACACCCCGAGGAACAGGATGACGCCCCGCAGTCCTGTCGTTCCGCGCCTTGCGCTCCCGACGGCGGCCGCCACCGCAGCCAGTACGCCGGCCGCAACAACAAGCAACGTCCACGAACCGGAGGCCAGCATGTGGAGGGCACGCGCAACCGAGACGAGCGTCGGCCGCTCGATCCAGAAACCGGTCGCGCCGATGACATGAGCCCGCCCGAGCAACACCCATATCCACGGCAGGAAAACCAGGACGGCAAGGGATTGCCCCAGCCACAGGCTGATTGCGGGACGACGCCAGAGCGTGGGCGAAACCGTGCCCGCAAGCCACGCCCCCGCGAGGATCGCCGCCCAGTTCAGTATCCCGAAGGGATGGCTGTAGAACAGCGCCACCGCCGCGAGGAACGAACGCCAGGCCAGGCGCGGCTGTTCGGCCTTCAGGTCCTCCACCACGGCCAGCGCGAACAGTGTCGAAGCAAACGCGAGCAGCGCATACATCCGCGCTTCGACCGAATAGTAGATGTGGTAAGCCGACAGCGCCAGCAGCAACGCCGCGAGCAGGCCCGCCATGCGTCCCTCGAGCCGCGCGGCCAAGGCGTAGAGGACCCAGACGTTCAGGACCCCAAGGAGCAGGGAAGGCAGCCTGAGCGCCCATTCCGCGGACCCGAGCGTATGGGTCACGACCCAGAGCAACAGGTTGTGCAACGGCGGGTAGTTGTCCATCGCCGTGCGCGTGTACACTTCGAGAAGCGTGCCATCGGACTGCGCCAGGCTTGCCGCCTCGTCGTACCACAGGCTCTGGGCGTTGATGCCGATGAGGCGAATTGCTGCCGAAATGGCAATAATCGCCCCCAGAAGCACGAGTACAAGTCGCCGGTCGACTGGATGCGTCAGCATCTATTACTTCATCGGTAAGCGTATCTGCGTATTCAGTACCGCCTTCCGATGATTGATGTCGATACGAATAATCGCGCCGAACAACGATTCAGCGATTATCCGCGCCTCACGACTGGGAACGGGCGGAGGCAACGCCCGCACCCGGGCGTTGCCTGCTGGATGCTACTTGCCCGCCACCTCGGCCACCACGCCGGCGAACTCCTGCGCGATGACGATGCGGCCGTCCTCGAGGACCACCACGCCCGTCGGGGAGACGAGCGGCGCCGCTACCTTGCTGACCTGCCCGTCCTTGACGCTGACCAGTTGCCCCGGCGCCTGCTTCAGGAAATCCGTGCTGAACTCGGTCACGAGGAGGGTGCCGTCGGGGGCGAACGCCACGTCCGTCGCCGCAGTCAGCCCCTCGGCAAAGACGGTCGCCTCACCCTCGTCGAGCGCGTCGCCATCGCCATTGTCATCAGCCAGCCGGTAGACCCGCGCCGCGCCCGCCGGGAACGGAAACCCGGTCAGCGTCGCAACATAGAGCGCGCCATCCGGCCCGGTGGTAATTCCGGTGGGGACCTGGTCGATCGTGGGTCCTCCCACCGTGCCGGCCAGCGGGTTCTCCCGGTCCGGGAACTGCGCATGGATCGCGATCTCCCCCTGCCCGTCGACGTGGAACACCGCATTGGCGGCCGCATCGACGACATAGGCGCCGCCCTCCCCGTCCGGCACGAGGTCATAAGGGTTGGAGTCGATGTCCGGCTTGCCGTCCTGGGTGACGTCGCCGCCGGTGTTGTTTTCCTTCTCGTAGGCGCCGAGGTCTGCCAGCAACTTCGGCGCCTCGCCTGCCTTCATCGTGTAGAGCGCCTCCGATCCGGGCACTGCCCCGAGAGACCCGCCGATCGTGAAGAAGTAGGTGTCCCCCGACTTGGCCACCGCGTTCACGCCGACCACGGTCGGCCCTTCGGGAGAGGTGTATTCACCCGTCGGCAGCCCCTCGACCAGCGTGGTCACCGCCCCGTCGGGCGCTACGGACAGTATCTTGCCGGCCTTCTGCTCGGCGATCAGCAGCGCGCCGTCGGCCACCGACAGCCCGCGCGGATTGCCGAGGTTGGGCACGACCAGCAGTCCCTCCTGGGCCTGCCCGGGGCTCATCGCCGCCAACGGCAACAGCACTGCAAGGGCAACAGGAACGGTCCGACTTTTGCGCATCTCATCCTCCGGTATCTCACTCAGCGACTCGAGGCAGAAGAGCGCGTCCCTGCCCCGCAGGCAAGTCGCCAAAAGGGACTTCCGCCCTCCCTCGAATTAAGTATACGGGCGCCCCTCTTGCGAGGAACATCTGGACAGATGCACGGACCATGTATTTACATTCGCGACCGAATAATCGCCATCGGGGGACAGCGCGGTGCACATGACGAATACTCAGGAGGCATCGGATGGCCTCGTGAAAATGCTGTCGACGGGCGGCTTTATGCTCGGCCCACCCGACAACGTCGTCTTGCAGGCGCTCAGTCTTCGCCAGCGCCAGCAGCATGTCGACGACATGACCGCCAAGTTCGAGGCGCTGCACGGTATTTCGGGCCGCTTACCCCTGCCCCTCCTGCCGCGCTAGCCGCAACCGGCTGCCCCCTTCAATCGGCCAAGGCGCGGATCAGCCGGTTGGCGCTCTGCAGCCGCGCCGCCAGAACCCGCGCCAGCGCCCGGTGGAGCGCGGCGGCCGACTGCGGTTGCTCCATTTCCAGTTGCCCGGCCGCCGTGTGGTCGAGCTTCCATGCGGTGCCCGCCGTGTGCGCCACCGCCGAGGCAGAGCGGGCCTCCGTGCCGTAGAACGCCACCTCGCCGAGGATGGTGCCAGGTCCGAAGTCGGACAGCGCGACCGGCCCGCCCGGCGCGTTCTCGAGCATCACCGCGCCCGTGCCGCTGGCAACGAAGTAGATGTCGTCAGCGCGCGCCCCCTGCTCGATCAACCGCTCGCCGGCGGCGAAATCGACCCGCGTCATGTACGGGAACACCAGTCGCGCCAGGGTTTCGTCGCCGAGCAGCCGCGCCAGCGCTGCTTCGGCCGAAGCGTCGTCCAGTCCCGGCGCCGCTTCGACGCCCAGAACCTGATCCTCCACCCAGCGCAGCGCCCTGTCGAGGTCCGGCTCGCAGCGGAACGGCGGCCGCTCGAGCTCCAGCCCGCTTTCGGCGAGCGGCGCCTTCAGTCGGCCGAGGCCCGCGAACACGACCTCGAAGCCGTCCCGCTCGGCCCGGCGCCGCAACCGCTGGAAGCTCAGCGCGGTCGAGGAGTCGAGACCCGTCACCCGGCTGAAATCCAGCACCGCATACCACTGCCCGCGCTCCCTGCCGGTGGCCTGCGCCATGATGCGCTGCACGATGCCGTCGCTGGTGCCGAAGAAGATGAAGCCCGAGAGCTTGATGATCGACACCGCCTCCCCACGGGTCGCCATCAACGCCCGCCGCTTGTCCGTGATGGCGCGCGAATGGAAGTCGCGGCCCGAGGCGACGTAGCGGATTCCGTCCACCCGGGCATACTCGAACACGAACAGCAGCAGCGCCGCCACCAGCCCGGTCCCGATCCCGGCCGGCAGGCCCAAGCCGATGGTCACGCCCAGCATGATGAGGATGATCGCGTATTCCGATCGGCGCAGCGTCCGCATCGGGCGCAGCAGCCAGTCGAGCGTGAGCGACACGCCGACCCAGAGCAGCAGCGCACCGAGCACCGGCAGCGGGACCATCCGCAGCACCAGCGGCGCGAAGGCGAGCGCGGCCAGCGCCACCAGTCCCGTCACGATCCCGATCGCCCGGTACGGCGTGCCCGAGCGAAAGGCCAGCATCGTCGCCGAAACGGCCGGAAAGCCTGGAATGCCGCCCACCAGCCCCGCCGCGACATTGCCCAGCCCCATCGAGCGCAGTTCCGCGTTGAGATCGAGGTCGCGGCCGCTGTCGAGCTCGATGCCGCTGACATTCATCATGGCGCCGGCAGTGGTGATGGCGACGACGAAAGGCGCAAAGACCAGCCCGGCCCCTACCGCCCACCAGTCGACGGCCATCAGGTCACCGAGCCCGATGGGCGGCCACGCCATCCCCTCGGGCGGCATCTCGATCAGCCAGCCCGTCCGTTGCAGCGTCTCGGCCGGCACGCCGGCACCCAGCACGACGATGTTGAACAGCACCACCAGCGCCAGCACCCCGAGCGGCAGCACGGCGCCCGACGGATACCGCCGACGCAGCAGCATCACCACGATCACGAAGCCGATGGCCAGTCCCAGCTTCACCAGGGCATCCGGCGCAAGCAACTGCGGCAGGTGTCCGAGGTCGAGATGCGTGCCCATCGTGGTCTCGATCCCGCCGGTGATCAGGAACCAGCCGGTGATCGCAAGGAACCCCGCAAAGATCGGATAGGGCACGAACCGCGTTATGCGGCCCAGCCGCAGCAGCCCCAGGACCAGCATGCCGATGCCGCACAGCGCAGTGGTGAGCCCGATCGTCACGAGGATGGTGGCGAGCAGGCTTGCCCCGCCCGAGCCGTCGAAGGCCCCCGCTGCCGCGCCTGTCACCGCAGCCAGCGCCACCACGGAGATTTCCTGTGTCGTCGTCACCTGCCCCGGCATCGTGCTCGACCAGGCCGTGGTGATCGCCAGCACGGCAGTCACGATCAGCATGGTCGCGGCGATCGGGGGCAGCAGAGGCAGCAGCTCGCCTCGCGCCAGCAACGCGCCATTCCCCAGCGAGATGGCAATCGCCATCAGGGCGCACAGGAATCCGGTGGCGGCAGTACGGGTCGCAAGCGGGAAAATGCCAGGCCCCCAAGGCGCCCGTCTCCGGGCCTTCAATGATGCCAGAAACAACGCTCACATAAGGTCAGCACCGCACCCGGATGGCAAGGGGGATCACTGGCGGACGACGCCGAGGCCCTGCCCGAGCGCCGATGCCCGTCGGCGTGCTCCGGACAGGGCCGGTGGGCCGGTCGTCAGGCCCAGCCGCGGGACGATAGGGCACCTCCCTCGCGGCGCGGCCAGATCACGCGCCAGAGCTGCCAGGCGGCGATCGCCGCGACGACGAACTGGGCTATGCCGCTGAGCTGGAAGACCAGATCGTCCGGCGGGTCGTAGAGGCCCTCGCGCAAGGGATGATCGACGCCCAGGACGTACTGGATGTTGGGCAGCAGGTGATTGTAGCCGCCCTCATAGAGGCCGATCAGGGCGATCGCGAAGCCGGCATTCAGCAGGATGAATGCCCAGGATGCCACGTGTCCGGCGAGGGACCCGCCTCCCTGAACCGCCACAAGTACGGCAACCACCATCCCCAGGGCGACGGGAATGCTGATGAAGACGATGTGCAGCCGCCACGGCGTGTCGAACAGCCAGGCCCCGTAGACGTGGTGGATCGTGGTGGCGATCAGGATGCTCAGTCCCCCGAGCGTCGCCGCGTAAACTGCGCTCCGCGGAGCGCGGGCCAGAATGGATTGGGTCATGTGAGAACACCTCCGGATGATTGAGGTGACTTCTTAGCCCGACGCGCTGCCCTCCTGGTCCGGCTTTGCCGGACAGCGACGGACAGCCCTCCGCTACCGGAGCTTGTCGCTCCAGCGTCCGGAATTGGTCAGCTCCGGCCAGTCTGCCGCGAGGCCGTTCGACAGCAATCGCCGAAACAGTCGTGCGGCCGTTTCGGGCGGAACGGTGGGGTTGCGGTCCAGCCACCACTGCATGACCGCCTCGACGAGGTGGCGGACGGCCAGAGTCGTCAGTTCGCGCGGCAACTCCCGCCTGGGCGAGGCCGGCAGCAGCGTGCGGACGACGTGCGTGAAGTTGTCCGAGATGGCGCGGCTGAGTATCCGCCCCCCGCTGCTGCCGGAAAGGGCCGCGTGGATGTCGCGAAACTGGTGCACGTGCGCGAAGAGCCTTTCGCTGACCGCCCACAGGTCCTTGCTCCCCTCGCCTTCCGCGACGGCCAGCAACTCAATGCGCAGGCGTTCGAGGCTGCGTTCCAGAAGCTCGTCCTTGGAACGGAAATGGTCATAGAAGGTGGAACGGCCGACATTGGCCCGCCGCAGGATGTCATCCACGCGAATCGCGTCGTAGCTGCCCTCCCGGATCAGCTCCACCAGCGCGTCGTATAGAGCCGTCCGTGTCCGCTGGACCCGTCGATCGATCGCCATGGCACCCGCGTTCCGCGCTCAGAACCAGACACATGTCCACCATCGGGCCGCCCGGAACAAGCATTCCTTCGCCGTGGCGCAGCGTTGTCGGACGGAGCCGGCCGGATGTCCGGTAACGGATATGACCTGACCGGCTGGCCGCTCGCGGTGTCAGCTGGCTGCGCGGCCGTGAATGCCGCGCCGAATAATCTTGATCGCCACAATCATCTTATGTACGGCGTACTCCGCAAACGGAGACAGCTCATGAAATCGCTTCTGCTCGCGGCCCTTGCGGCTGTAACCTTCCTTGCGACCCCCGTCCTCGCCGATGACCTCGTCATCAAGCACGCGCAGGGCGAGACGACCGTGCCGCAGAATCCCGCGAAGGTCCTGACCTTCGATCTCGCCAGCCTCGACACGCTCGACGCGCTCGGCGTGGACATCCTGGGCCTCCCCGGTTCGAACCTGCCGGCCTACCTGTCGAAGTATGCCGACGAGAAGTACGTGAAGGTCGGCACCCTGTTCGAGCCCGACTACGAGGCCGTGGCCGCCGCCGAGCCGGACCTGATCATCGTCGCCGGCCGCTCCGCCGGTGCGTATCCGGAACTGAGCAAGATCGCCCCGACCATCGACCTCTCGAACAACTGGGCCGACTTCGAAGGCTCCATCAAGTCCAACAGCCGCATCCTCGGCGAGATTTTCGGCAAGACCGCCGAGGTCGACGCCATGATCGTGTCGCTCGACAGCAAGATCGCCGCCGTGAAGGCCAAGGCGCCGGAAGCCGGCAAGGGCCTGATCGTGCTGACCAACGGCGCCGAGGTCACCGCCTTCGGCGTGGGTTCGCGCTTCGGCTGGATCCACGAGACGCTGGGCGTCCAGCCCGCGACCGAGGCCAAGGCCGAGACGCATGGCGACGTCATCTCGTTCGAGTTCCTGCTCGAAACCAACCCGGACTGGCTGTTCGTCGTCGACCGTGACGCAGCCACCGGCAGCGGTTCGTCGGCCGCCATCCTCGATAACGAGCTCGTCGCCCAGATCGACGCGGTCAAGAACGGCCGTGTCGTCGACATCGACCCGGTCCGCTCCTACGTCATCAACGGGGGCCTGCCGGCCTTCACCTTCCTCGTCGACCAGGTCGGCGCCGCCCTCGGCGCCCAGTAAAGGCTTTCGGGCTGGAGCCGGGTTCACCCGGCTCCCGCCGCTTCCGCATGCCCTCAGCCCTCAAGCTCGTCGCCGCCGTGTTCCTCGTCGCCGCCCTCGCGACGGTGAGCCTGTTCGTCGGCGTCAGCGATGTGTCGCTCGAGAGCCTGTTGTCGAACGCTCCCGAGGACCGGCCGATGCAGGTGCTGCTGATCAGCCGCATCCCGCGCACGCTGGCCCTGATCCTCGCCGGTAGCGCCCTCGCCGTCTCGGGCCTCATCATGCAGATGCTGGCCCGCAACCGCTTCGTCGAGCCCTCGACGGCCGGGACGGTCGAATCCGCCAGCCTCGGGCTTCTCGTCGTCACCATCTTCGCCCCCGGCTGGCCGCTGCTCGCCAAGATGGCCGTCGCCGCCGTCTTCGCGCTCGCCGGCACCGCGGTGTTCATGCGCCTCCTCGCCGCCATCCCGCTTCGCTCCCCGCTCGTCGTGCCGCTGGTCGGCATCATGCTGGGTGGCGTGATCGCCGCCGTCACGACCTTCTTCGCCTATCGCTATGACCTGCTGCAGACCCTCGGGGCATGGACCATGGGCGATTTCTCGGGCGTGCTGCGCGGCCGCTACGAGATGCTGTGGCTCGCCGGCGGCCTGACCGTCGCCGCCTGGCTCGTGGCCGACCGCTTCACCGTCGCCGGCCTCGGCGAGGCGTTCACCACCAATCTCGGCCTCGACTACCGGCGCGTGCTGACGCTGGGCCTCTCGATCGTCGCCATGGTCACCGCCGTGGTCGTCGTCACGGCCGGCGCGATCCCGTTCCTCGGCCTCATCGTGCCCAACCTCGTCAGCGCCTGGATGGGCGACCATATGCGCCGCTCGATCCCCTGGATCGCGCTGCTCGGCGCCGGGCTCGTCCTTGCCTCCGACATCGTCGGCCGGCTGATCCGCTTCCCCTACGAGATCCCGATCGGCACCGTGTTCGGCGTCGCCGGGAGTCTGATCTTCCTGTGGCTGCTGCTCGGGCGGAGGCGCCAGCTTGCCTAGCCTCGCCATCGTCCGCCGTCCGGCCTTCGTCCTCATCGGACTCAGCCTCTTCGCCGCCGTCTGCATCGCCGCCTTCATGACCTGGGGCGCCAAGGGCTCGTGGGAGTTCGTCCTCGGCTTCCGCGGTCGCAAGCTCTGGGGCATGGCGCTCTGCGCCTATGCCATCGCAGTCTCGACGGTGCTGTTCCAGACCGTCACCGGCAACCGCATCCTCACCCCGGCCATCATGGGCTTTGACGCCCTCTTCGCGCTGATCCAGACGGCCCTCGTCTTCTTCCTGGGCGGCTTCGCCTACCTGACGCTTCCGGCCGAGGCCCGCTTCCTGCTCAACGCGGCGGCGATGATCGTCTGCGCCACCCTGCTGTTCCGCTGGCTGTTCTCGCGGCAATCGCGGAGCCTGCACCTGCTCGTGCTGGTGGGCATCGTCTTCGGCGTGCTGTTCCGCTCGCTCTCGGGGCTGATGCAGCGGATGATCAACCCCAACGACTTCGTGGTGCTGCAGGACGCGATGTTCGCGAGCTTCAACGCCATCGAGCCGACCCTGCTCGTCATCGCAACGGGCGCGCTCGCGCTGGCGAGCCTCGTCGCCCTGCCGCTGCTCGGCCGCCTCGACGTGCTCCTGCTCGGCCGCGAGCCCGCCATCGGGCTCGGCGTCGATCATGTGCGGACCGTCTCGCTCGTCCTCGTCGTCGTCGCCGTGATGGTCAGCGTCTCGACGGCGCTGGTCGGCCCGATCCTCTTCTTCGGCCTCCTCGTCGCGCATCTCGCCTACATTCTGGTGCCGACCTACCGGCACGCGGTGGTGCTGCCCGCGGCCTTCCTCCTCGCCCTGATCGGCCTCGTCGGCGGCCAGACCATCCTCGAGCGCGGCTTCGGCTACGACACGGCGCTCTCGGTGATCATCGAGTTCGCCGGCGGCATCGTCTTCCTCTTCCTCATCCTCAGGAGGCCCTCTCGATGATCGAGACGTGCGACCTCAAGAAAACCTACGGCCAGAGCGTCGTCGTCGATGGTGTGACGCTGAGCCTGCCGGCCTGCGGCATCACCTCGATCATCGGGCCCAACGGCGCCGGCAAGTCGACGCTGCTCGGCATGATCAGCCGCCTCCTGCCGATGGATGCGGGCACCGTCACCGTCGACGGCCTCGACGTCACGAAGACGCCCTCGGACGTGCTGGCGCGCCGCCTCGCCATCCTGCGGCAGGACAACCACATCGCCGCGCGCCTCACCGTGCGCGATCTCATCGCCTTCGGCCGCTACCCGCACTCGAAGGGCCGCCTCACGGTCGAGGACAAGCGCCATATCGACGAGGCGCTCGGTTTCCTCGAGCTCGACGATCTCGCCGACCGCTTCCTCGACGAACTCTCCGGCGGACAGCGCCAGCGCGCCTTCGTCGCCATGGTGCTCTGCCAGGATACCGACTACGTGCTGCTGGACGAACCGCTCAACAGCCTCGACCTCAAGCATGCCGTGCGGATGATGAAGCTGCTCCGCCGCGCCAGCCGCGAGCTCAGGAAGACCATCGTCGTCGTGCTGCACGACATCAATTTCGCCTCGGTCTATTCCGACCACATCGTCTGCATGGCGAACGGCAAGGTCGCCCACGCCGGCCCGCCCGACAGCATCATCACCGCCGAACTCCTGACCGACATCTACCAGGTGCCGATCCGCGTGGAAGAGGTGTGCGGCCGCCGCATCGGCGTCTACTACGAATGAGGAGCCCAAACATGGACCGCCCCGTCGCCGAGCGTGTCAGGCACGAGCTGAAGTTCCGCCTGGCGACGGTAGTCAGCAATGAGCGGCTCACCCCGCGCATGGCCCGCGTCACCCTCACCCATCCCGATTTCGCGAGTTTTCCCTCGCTCGCCCATGACGACCACGTGAAGCTGTTCTTCGCCCCCGGGGGCGGCAGCCTGGCCCTGCCCGCGCGCGGCCCCAATGGCCTCGTCTGGCCCGAAGGCGCGCCGCGCCCCGAAGGCCGCGACTTCACGCCCCGCCGCTTCGACCACGCCAGCGAGCAGGTGGTGATCGACTTCGCGCTCCACGAGGGAGGCCACGCCTCGGCCTGGGCCGAGACGGCGAAGCCCGGCGACACGGTCGGCGTCGGCGGGCCGCGCGGCTCCTTCGTGGTCCGCGACGGCTTCGACTACTATGTGCTCTGCGGCGACGAGACGGCGCTCCCCGCCATCGGCCGCCGCATCGAGGAGCTGCCGGCGGGCGCCCGGGTCCTCG
>JAEYZJ010000138.1 GCA_023430705.1 Pseudomonadota bacterium
GCGAGTACATCCTCAAGAAGGGCTACTACCGCCGCGACGCGCGGGTGGTGATCGAGAAGCCGCTGGGCCACGACCTTCAGTCCTCGATCGAGATCAACAACGAAGTCTCGAAGATTTTCGCCGAGGATCAAGTCTACCGCATCGCCCACTATCACGGCAAAGAGACGGTGCAGAACCTGCTCGCCCTGCGCTTTGCCAATATCCTGTTCGAGCCGGTGTGGAACTCTGCCCATATCGACCACGTGCAGATCACCGTGGCCGAATCCGTCGGCGCGGGCACCCGCGGCTACTACGACGAGTCCGGCGCGCTGCGCGACATGGTGCAGAACCACATCATCCAGCTGCTCTGCCTCGTCGCCATGGAGCCCCCGGCTTCCGACGCCGCCAACGCGCTGCGCGACGAAAAGCTGAAGGTCCTCCGCTCGCTCAAGCCCGTCGCCAATGGCGACGTCGCCCGCGTGACGGTGCGCGGCCAGTATCGCGGCGGCAGCGTCGAGGGCGCCCAGGTCGCCTCCTACCAGGACGAGCTGCCCGAGGAGAAGAAGGGCTCGCGCACCGAGACCTTCGTCGCCATCAAGGCCGAAATCGAGAACTGGCGCTGGGCCGGCGTGCCCTTCTACATCCGCACCGGCAAGCGGCTCGTCTCGCGCGCCTCGGAAATCGTCATCCAGTTCCGCAACATCCCGCACTCGATCTTCGATCATGCCGAGGGCGCGCCGCGGCCCAACCGGCTGGTCATCCGCATCCAGCCCGACGAGGGCGTGAAGCTGTTCCTGATGATCAAGGACCCGGGCCCGGGCGGCATGCGCCTGCGCGAGGTGCCGCTGAACCTGAGCTTTGCCGAGGCGTTCCGGGAGCGCACGCCGGAGGCCTACGAGCGCCTGCTGCTCGACGTCATCCGCGGCCAGCAGACCCTGTTCATGCGCCGCGACGAACTCGAGGCCGCCTGGCAGTGGATCGATCCGATCCGCGAGGCCTGGAACGCCTCCGCCGATGCCCCGCAGACCTACACCGCCGGCACCTGGGGCCCCACCGGCGCCATCGCCCTCATCGAGCGCGACGGCCGCACCTGGCACGAGGACGACCAGTGACCGCGACCCGGCGCAGCTTCGGCACCAGGCAGGACCTGGCCCTCACCCTCGCCGAGGCGGTCGTCGGCCATCTCAACGAGGGCATCGAGGCCCGCGGGCAGGCGGTGCTGGCCGTGTCCGGCGGTTCGACCCCGGCACGCTTCTTCCAGGTCCTCGGCCGCAGTCGCGAGGTCGACTGGTCGCGGGTCATCGTGACGCTGGTCGATGAGCGCTGGGTGCCCGAGACCTCGCCGCGCTCCAACGCCGGCCTCGTCAACGAGAAGCTGCTGCAGGGGCCGGCCGCCACGGCCCGTTTCGTGCCGCTCTGGTCGGGCGGCGAGGAACCCACGGACGCCGCCATCGCGCGCACCAACACCACCCTGGGCGCCCTGCCTTCGCCCTTCGATGCCGTGATCCTGGGCATGGGCACTGACGGCCACACCGCCTCGTTCTTTCCGGGCGGCGACAGTCTCGATGCGGCCCTGACCGGTGAGGGGCCGGCCATCGCCATCCGGGCGCCGGGGGCAGGGGAGCCGCGCGTCACCCTGGTGCTTCGGCGTATTCTCGACACTTCCGGGCTCTATCTGCATATCGAAGGGGAGGAGAAGCTGGCGACGCTGGAGAAGGCGGCGGCCGACGGTCCCATCGAGGACATGCCGATCCGCGCCGTGCTCCGGCAGACCCAGACACCGCTGAATATCTTCTGGAGCCCCTGAGCCTTTAGCCAGCCTGCTCGGGTGCTCCCCCCATGGAGCATGCAATGTCCGTCGTCAAAGCCGTCCAGGAAGTCACCGACCGCATAGCGGCCCGGAGCGCCGGCTCGCGCCGAGAGTATCTCGATCGCATCGAGATGGCGCGCGGCCAGGGCGTTCACCGCGCCGCGCTCGCCTGCGGCAACCTCGCGCATGGATTTGCCGCCTGTTCTCCGGGCGACAAGGCGCGGCTCGCCGGATCGAAGACCCCCAATCTGGGCATCGTCACCTCCTACAACGACATGCTGAGCGCCCATCAGCCCTACGAGACCTATCCCGCCATCATCCGCGACGCCGCCCGCCAGATCGGCGCCACCGCGCAGGTCGCCGGCGGTGTGCCGGCCATGTGCGATGGCGTCACCCAGGGCCAGCCCGGCATGGACCTGTCGCTGTTCAGTCGCGACGTCATCGCCATGGCCACCGCCATCGCGCTCAGCCACAACATGTTCGACGCCGCCGTCTACCTCGGCATCTGCGACAAGATCGTGCCCGGCCTGATGATCGGCGCGCTGACCTTCGGGCACCTGCCCGCCGTCTTCGTTCCCGCCGGCCCGATGCCCACCGGCATTCCCAACGACGAGAAGGCCAAGGTCCGCCAGCTCTACGCCGAGGGCAAGGTCGGCCGCGCCGAGCTGCTCGAGTCCGAGGCGCGGTCCTACCACGCGCCCGGCACCTGCACCTTCTACGGCACGGCGAACTCGAACCAGATGCTCATGGAGATCATGGGCCTGCACCTGCCCGGCGCGAGCTTCGTCAACCCCGGTACCCCGCTGCGCGAAGCGCTCACCCGCGAGGCCACGCGCCGCGCCCTGTCGCTTACCGCCGAGGGCAACGACTACACCCCGATCGGCCACGTCATCGACGAGAAGGCGATCACCAACGGGCTCGTCGGCCTGCTTGCCACCGGTGGCTCGACCAACCACACCATGCACCTCGTCGCCATCGCCGCCGCGGCGGGCCTCAAGGTCACCTGGGAGGACATGTCGGACCTCTCGAGCGCGGTGCCGCTGCTCACCCGCGTCTATCCCAACGGCATCGCCGACGTGAACCACTTCCATGCCGCCGGCGGCATGGGCTTCCTGATCCGGGAGCTGCTCGAGGCCGGATACCTGCACGAGGACGTCAAGACCGTCTGGGGGCAGGGGCTCTCCGGCTATGCGGTGGAAGCCAGGCTCATCGACGACAAGCTCGCCTTCGAGCCCGCCCCGGCCGTCTCCGGCGACCCCAGGGTGCTCGCCCCGGTCAAGGACGCCTTCGCCAGCAATGGCGGCCTCAAGGTGCTGTCCGGCAACCTCGGCAAGTCGGTGATCAAGGTCTCGGCGGTGAAGCCGGAGAACCGGGTCGTCGAGGCGCGCGCCCGCGTCTTCCACACCCAGGAAGGCATGCAGGCCGCCTTCAGGAACGGCGAGCTCAACGGCGACGTCATCGCCGTGGTCCGCTTCCAGGGCCCGCGGGCGGTCGGCATGCCCGAGTTGCACAAGCTCACCCCGCAACTCGGCATCCTGCAGGATCGCGGCCACAAGGTCGCCCTCATCACCGACGGCCGCATGTCGGGCGCCTCGGGCAAGATCCCCGCCGCCATCCACATGACGCCCGAGGCCACTGACGGCGGCCCCATTGCCAAGATCCGCGACGGCGACCTGATCCGGCTCGACGCCGACGAGGGCACGCTGACCTTCCTCGGCGACGAGCGCGAGTTCTTCTCCCGCACCCCGGCCACCGAGGACCTGCGCCGCGAGCATTTCGGCATGGGCCGCGAACTCTTCGCCGGCTTCCGCGCCCTTGTCGGAACCGCGGACCGCGGCGCCAGCGTCTTCGGCTAGGACGCGCCGGCTTTGCGCTGCACAAGCCAAGATAAGTTCTTGGCACGACTTTAATAGGCAGGCACAGTCCCGCAAGGGGAGTCGGCGGTTCGCGTCGCCGGCTGGCGGCCGCTGGCCGCCCTTCGAGGGAAGGTGGGGGCATGTTCTCGAGACTGGTCGTCGCGGCAGCCGCGTCAGCAACCATGGTCACCGGCGCTGTCGCCTGGGACGGCGCGCGCGCCAATCATCTGCGCCCGGAGAATTCGAGTGACCTCAGCCTGACGCTGACGGTCATCCAGGGCCGGGGAGTCATCGACTTCGGCGGTCCGCTCGAAGAGAGCGCGCTCGATATCGCCGTCCTCACCCCGTCCTATCACCATACCTTCGATCTGCTCGGCAATGCCGGCACGGTGCTGATCGGCATCCCCGTTGGCGGCGTCTCGTTCGAGACCTCGGGCGGCACCATCGATGCCGACGCCCGCACCGCCCAGGGCGACATGTTCGTCGGCGGCGCCATCGGCCTTGTCGGCATGCCGTCCCTCTCGCCGGCCGAGTACTTCCAGCACCGGCCGGGTCTGCAGGCGAGCGTCGAGGCGAAGCTCTTCCTTCCCACCGGCGACTACGACCCGGACCGGGCGGTCAGCCTCGGCCAGAACCGCTGGTCGCTGCAGGCGAGCCTACCCATCACCTATGTGCTCGGCGACACCATGCTCGATCCGGAGCTGATGACCCTCGAGCTCCGCCCGTTGATACAGGTCTTCGGCGACAACGAAGATGCGGTCGGGCCCTTCGAGGTCCTGAGCCAGGCCCCGCTCTTCGGGCTCGAAACCCACCTCACCCGCAATTTCGGCAACAGTCTCTGGGCCTCGCTCGACGGCTACTACGAGACCGGCGGCGCCATCTCGCACGACGGTCTCGACGGCGACGACGGGCTGGAGTCGCTGTCGCTCGGCGCCACCCTGGGCATCGTGCTGTCGCCCTCGTTCGCCATGCGCCTCAGCTATCGCGAGCTGGTCCATTCGAGCGTCCCCCAATCCTCCGGCCGCGCCTTCGAGCTGGTCTCGGCCTTCCTCTTCTGACCGGGGCCGCCGCCGGGTTGTCACGCCGGCGACTCGATTGCACGATAGGCAGCATGCGTCTGTCCATCGGGGGTTCTTCCATGCCTGCTTCCGTCACCCGTCGCCATGCCCTTCAGCTCCTCGGCGCCGCCGCCCTGCCGCTCGTGAGCGCTCCCGTGCTCGCGCAGTCCGCCCCGGCCGCCCGCCTCGTCGTCCTTTCCGATCTCCATTCGGCCTACGAGCGCAGCGCGCAGCTCCTCGCCGCCGTCGCCGCCGAGCTTGCCGCCAGTCCCGCGCCCGCCGCCATCCTCATCAACGGCGACGTCTTCGAGGCCGGCAACGTCGTCACCATGCGCTCGGGCGGCGCCGTCGACTGGAAGCTGCTGGAACGGCTGTCGCGGCTCGCGCCCACCGTGCTCAACATCGGCAACCACGAGCCCGACCTCATCAACGACCTCGCCCAGGTGATCGCCCGCGCCCGCCGCGCCGGCATCACCGTGCTGAGCAACATCACCGACACCCGCACCGGCGCGCTCTATACGCCCCCGGGCTTCCAGCTCGACCTCGGCTCCATCCCGGTCGCGCTGGTCGGTATCGCCACCGACCAGGTCAACACCTATCCCAAGGCCTCGCGCGACCAGCTCGGCATTCCCGATCCGGTCGCCTGGGCCACGGCAGAGCTCTCCGGCAACCTGCCGGCGGGGAGCCTCCACGTCGTCCTCAGCCACGCCGGCGTCGTTGCCGACCGGCGCATCCTGCCGCTGCTCGCCCCCGGCAGCCTGCTGGTCGGCGGTCACGACCACCTGACGCTGCAGCATGTCGAGGCGGGCTCGCTCTACCTCCACACCGGCTCCTGGAGCAGCCTGTTCACCGTCGTCGACATCGGCGCCGACCGCAGCCTGTCGCTCCGCCCCGTCGCGTTCGAGCGCGCCGGCCCGGCCGACGAAGAACTCCTCGCCCTCATCGGCACGACCTTCGCCGAGCACCTCACCGACGAGGAACTGGCGGTCGTCGGCATCAGCTCGCGCTCGATGACCCTCGGGGAGACCGCCCGCTTCGCGGCCTCCGCCCTGGCCGCGGCGGCCGGTGGCGATGTCGGCTTCATCGGCCACACCACCTTCGGCGCCGGGCTGCCCTCCGGCGAAGTGACCAAGTATGTCTTCGATTCCGTCGTGCGCTTCGACGGCAAGCTGATGACGACCGAGGTCGACCGCGCGACGCTGCTCGCCATCCTCGCCCGCTGCAACCAGGACGGCGCCATTCCGCTCGCCGACCGCACCGGCGATTTCCTCTACGCCGCCCCGCTCGAGCTGGCCGACAAGCCCGTCTACCGGCTCGTCACCAACGACTGGTCGGCGACCAACCAGAAGTCCTATTTCGGCCGCGAGGACCTCAACTTCGTCGAGGTGACGCCGCCCCTCTCGGTGAAGGGCACGGTGCTGGCCGCGCTCGCCTGAGCCTGCCTCTGCCCCTCACTCCGGCCACGGCACCACGGTGATCTCGGGCCACACCGATTTGGCCCGCGCCCCCTTGGCCTCGTGCGCCGCCCGGTTCGGCAGCACGGGGTTGGGCACGATGCGGAACGAGAAGATGTCGTCGAGCCCGAACGGCGCGACGATCTCCATCCGCCCGTCGGCCGCCAGCCGCGCGCCGACCGAATGCGTGCGCGAGGCGTAGCGGCCCAGCATCTCGGCCGCCGAGCCGAGCGGGGCGAAGTCGCTCACCCCGAACTTTTGCGGAAACCACAGGTGCACCCGCGCCTGGTTGCGCACCTGCACCGGCAGGGGCAGGCCCGCGAACCGCGCCCCGAGCCTGCGGATCACCGCGTCCTCCGCATCCCAGCTGGTGTCGGGATCGAAATAGAACACGTCGATGTCGTTGACGCCGGCGAGGGCAGGGCGCCCGCTCAGCCGGTTCCAGGCGAGGTTGTAGATCGCCCCGGCGACCAGCAGGTGGTCGTTGAGGCCCTCCTGGCCGAGCCCCTCGAGCACCGCCATCAGCACCGGCTCCTCGCGGATGAACTGCTCGATCGCTGCCGTCTGCTCGTCGTGCGGCCGTCCGGCCAGTCTCAGATGCTCGCCCATGCCCCGACGCTGCCCCGATTCCATGGCAGGTGGAAGCCCGCAAGCTTTGCAGCCGGCAGGCGATCGCGCTACCCCTGTGGAGGCGGGCGAGTCGGGGAGGTGTTTCATGCGGATCGGATCAAAGCTCGGCGCCCTGGCGCTGGTCCTCATGCTCGCGGCCTGCTCCTCGATCCCCATCGGCACGGGCAGCAAGCAGCGGACCCTCGATTATCTCAACGACGACGTGGCGAACCTGCTGCTCGCCTTCGACCTGCCGCCGGCGCTCGAGCCGGCGCCCGCGGGCTCGAGCCTCAGCCTCGACATCGTGACGCCCGCGAGCGGCGGCAAGCACCTGCGGGCGACCCTGGTGCCTGCCGATGCCGGCGAACTTGCCGGCACGCTGCCGCCCCCGGCGGGCGAGCGCAACTACTACCTCTTCGGCTTCTCCGACGCCGACAAGGCCGCGATCCGCGACGCCCAGGCCTGGGGCAGGGCGCTGCCGGCCGGCGCCGCGACCATCAGTGTCGGCCTCAGTCCGGGCTTCTGCCGCACCGGGCCGCTCGATCCGGCGCGCACCACCGTCTCGGCCCTCGTCGCGTTGCCGGGCGTTGCCGGCCTCTCGCCGCTGGTCAGCAACATGCCGCTCTCGAGTGTCCTCGCGCAGGCGGGCCTCGGCGACGTGCCGCCCTGTGCCGGCCACTCGGGCTGAAACGGAAGAACGCCCGCGGCCACATCGGACCCCGGGCGCTCCTGAAGGCGGTCTGTCGTCCGCCTATTCGGTCTTGCTGACGCGCCAGATCGAGCCGCTGCCGTCGTCCGAGACGAGCAGGTCCCCGTCGGGCGCCACCGCGACTCCTACCGGGCGGCCCCAGACGTTGTCCGCGTCGATCACGAACCCGGTCATGAAGTCGTCGTACTCGCCCGTCGGCTTGCCGCTCGCGTCGAAATCGAGCTTCACCACCTTGTAGCCGGTGCGGGTGCCGCGGTTCCACGAGCCGTGCATGGCGACGAACGCGTCCCCGACATAGTCCGGGCCCCAGGCGTCGCTGGTGTAGAACGCGATGCCCAGCGGCGCCGAGTGCGCCTGGAACAGCACGTCGGGGATCGTCACCTTGCCCTTCAGGTCCTCGCGCGGGGTCTCGCTCCAGCGCGGGTCGGGATTGTCGCCGATATAGTACCAGGGCCAGCCGTAGAAGGCGCCGTCCTGCACCGCCGTGGCGTATTCGAACGGCACGTTGTCGCCCAGTTCGTCGCGCTCGTTGACCACGCACCAGACAGCGCCGGTCGCCGGCTGCAGCGTCATGCCGGCGCAGTTGCGCAGGCCCGTCGCGAAGTAGCGCTCGTTCTTGCCTTCCGGATCGGTGGCCAGCACCGCGGCGCGGCGTTCCTCGCCGCCCCAGGCGACGCCCAGCGGATGATCCTTGATCCAGGTCTCGAGGTCGCCCTCGGGCTTGGGCTGCATGGTCATGTCGAGCCCCACATTGGAGCCCGAGCCGACCGAGTAGTAAAGCGTCTCGCCGTCGTCCGAGAAGACCACGTCGCGCGTCCAGTGATGCTCGGACGGGATGCCCTCGAGGATCACCTGGCCCTGGTCGCCCTCCTCGGTCTTCAGCGCGCCCGGCTTGTAGGCGAAGCGCTTCAGCCCGTCGCTCTCGGCGATGTAGACCCATTCGGGATTGTCGGCCGGATAGAAGGCGATGCCGTAGGGCTGGTTGAGGTTGTCGGCGAACACCGTCGGCTCGACATTGCTGCCGCCGCCGTTCTCGTCGAAATCGAACACCAGCACCTCGCCGTCCTCGGAATTGGCGACGAACAGGTCCCCGTTGGGCGCGAAGCGGATGGTGCGCGGGTTGGTGATGCCGGTCGCCACCAGCTCCACCTCGAAGCCGTCCGGCACCTGCGGCATGGCGTCGTCGGGCCGCGGCACGGTGCCGGGGGCGTTCGACGCGGATTGGGTCACGTTGGGCGGATCGAGGTCGGTCGCCCGGATCAGGCGCTTCACCCCGGGCTTGTCCTGCGTGTAGTCGCCGAAGGCGTCCTTGCCGGTCAGCACGGTCGCCTCCTGCGCCAGGGCGCCCGTTGCGAGGAACACCGCCACCGGCAGGGCGGCGGCCGCTGCGAAGATCTTCATCATCACGTCTCCTCGAGCCCTGGAAGCCGCAACCCGTCGCTGCCGCACCGGTTCCCCGAACACGGGATAGTGAACCCTCAGTCCGCGCTGCCCACCTCTGCCGTCGAGAAGTGGATGAACGGGAAGACCTCGGGAACGTGCGAGTCCCACACCCCGTGCGCGCTCCACGCCCAGCCGCCCGGATCATCCGCCGGCGGCGCGCCGCGATAGGTGTTGAAGCGCGAGAAGTCCATGCGCCAGGTGTCGCCGTCGCGCGGCGGCAGCGGCCGGCCGTCGGCCTGCGCCAGCAGTTGCAGCCCGCTCCACGGCACCGCGATCTCCACCGTCCAGCCGCGGTCGCGGTCGGAATTGTCGTTGATGGTGCCGTCCACATGCACCGCCGTCTTCAGGCCCGGCAGGTCCCAGCCGAAAAAGCCGAGCCGTGGGCCGCGCGGGTGCGTCTCAAAGCCCACCCCGTTCCACGGCCGGTATCCCTCGGCAGCGCGCGACAGCTCGGGCAGCCGCGCGTAGCCCGCGCGCTCGTAGGCATCCTCGAACACGAACAGCGCCTCGTAGATCGTGCCGAGCGCGTTGATCTCGAGCTCGTAATAGGCGTCCTCGCCGGCGATGAAGAGCTCGACGTCGTTCTCGCTCCAGATCAGCGCGTCGCGTTCGGTGAGCTTGGCCTCGACGAACGGCTCCTCCACCCAGAACCCGACATAGAGATACTGCTCGTCCCACAGCACCGCCGCGCGCGTGTCATGGACCGTCGGGCGCCCGCCGACCAGGTCGACGAAGCGGGGCGACCGGCGCGCCTTCTGCCAGGCCGGCTTGTCGAGCCGGCCGTCGATGCTCAACGGCTCGCTGACACGGAACGCCGTATAGTGCGCGATGCGCTCCTCGGGCCAGGGGAAGGGCCAGTTGCTCATGGAAAATCCGTCGCTGTTGCCTGTCTAGAATCCGCCGCCGGTCTTGAAGCCGCCGCTGCTGCGGTTGCCGCTCGAGCCGGTGCGCGGGCGCGAGAAACCGCCGCCCGAACTGCCGCCGCCGAAGCCGCCTCCGGTGGGAAGCCGGCCCCAGGCGCCACCCAGGCTGCCCATGTTGCCCCGCGGCCGTCCTCCGCCTCCGAAGCTCGAATCCGGCCAGTTGAAGCCGCCCGTGCTTTTCCCCCAGGGGTTGTCCTGCTGCCGGGCGTTGCCGCCGCCCTGCCAGTTCTGGCTGCGCTTCCACTGCCCCCAGTAGTCGGCCGCCGTGATGCCGCCGCGCAGGAAGTCGTTCAGCACGTCGCCCACGAGCTGGTCCTCGCCGAAGCTGGAGCGCGGGTTGTCGAAGCCCTGTTTCTTGAACTCGTACTGGATATCCTCGAGTTCGCGCCGCCGGGCCGCCAGCGTCTTCAGCCGTGACCGCTGGTCGCGGCTCTCGGCGTCTTCCTCGAGCGCCCGCTGCCGGGTCTCGTCGATCTGCTTGACGATGGTGTCGTCCTGCGCCGTCTGGGTCTGCCGCGCATCCGCGAGCAGCGTCTGGATATCCTCGCGTCCCAGCGTCTCGGCAAGGCCGCTCACCGCGCTGGCAAAGGCCGGGTCGCTCCCCTGCGCCAGTTCGCGCTGCTCGCGGGCGCGCTCGTCGCGCCGGTCCTCGAGCGCCACCATTTCCTCGTCGATCGCGGCGATCCGCGCCTGCGCCTTCTCGAGTGCCTCGCGCGTCGCCGTACCGCCGGCCGCGTCGACCGCGGCCTTTTCCAGCCGCTCGACTTCTTCGTCCGCCGCGATGGCGATCTGCTGCTGCCGCTCCGCATGCTCGCGCAGCCGCATCGGAATCTCGTTGAGCATGGCGAAGTTGACGCGCGCGTCGGTGAACCCGACCATGCGCGCGATCAGCCCGTCGATATACTGGATCAGGTTGTTCTCGCGGTAGTTGCGGGTGCCGTAGCCCCGCTCCCACAGGTACATGAACAGCGGATCGTCGCGGTAGGGCCGGCCCTTTTCCTCGCGGTCCTGTTCCGCCTGCTCGGTCTTGCGCAGGCTCTGCTCGGCCACCTCGTGGAGGTTGTCCGCCGCCCTGCGCTTTTCGGCATAGGCCGGGTCCTTCACTGCCTCCACCGCAACCCTGTCGGCCAGCGCCTTGAGCTCGGTCTGCGCCTTCGTCGCGGCCGCCAGCGTTTCCTCCCGCTCCTTGGCCAGCGCCGCGATCTGCCGGTCGAGTTCCTTGAGCCCGTTCTCGGCCGAGTTCAGGTCGGCGCTGTGCTTGCTCAGCATCTCGCGCGCCCGCGCTTCGGCCTGGCTCAGCCGCCCGGTCAGTTCGACCTGCGTCGCCGGATCGAGCCGCACCTGCGCCAGCTGCCGCAGCAGTTCGCTCTCGGTCTCGCGGAACTTGGTGACAAGTTCGGCCGAGCGGGCCAGCCGCTTGGCGATCTCGTCCTCCTCGCGCCGGATGTCGCGCAGCGCCTCGTCGAGCGAGCGCAGGGCCTCGGGACCTGAGAGGGTCATGCCGTCACCACCGCGTCACCGCCCCGTTCATCACGCCCATCAGGTAGTCGACGTCGAGGAAGCCGTATTCCTTCACGCCCAGCACGTTGCGCTGCAGGATGCCGTCGTCCTTCTTGTCGGCTTCCACCGCGCGATAGGTGCTCTCGGGCACGCGCACGCCCCAGATGTCGACATTCTCGGTATTGCCGTTTTCCTCGTTGGTGATCGGCAGCGTCAGGGGCTTGCCGTCGGCGCCGATGGCTTCCACCACGACGTAGTAGTTGGTGGCGGCGGTGTTCACCTCTGGGAAGGTCCAGAACCCGGTCTTCTGGCCTGCGCGGTTGACGATCCTGAGCTGGTAGTCCTGCCGGATCCGGTCGCGCAGCGCGGTGAGCTGGGCGATCGCCTGTTCGGCGCCGGCGCGGTCGCCTTCGCGCGCCGCGATCTGGCCGCGCGTGCGCAGCGCCTCGGCCTGCGTCGCCGCCTGCTGCACCTTGGTCTCCTCGAAGATCGTCTGGTACAGCGCATCCATCTGCGCCGGCAGTTTCTCGCTGAGCTCGATCCGGGCGCCGTCGATCTGCGCCTGTTCGAACGGCTTGTAGGCGAAGAAATAGCCGCCCAGGCCCACGATCAGCAGCAGCAGCAGGCCCAGCACCGCCGGTCCCCACTTCCGGCGCCGCACGTAGAGCTTGGCGAGGCTCACGCCGAAGCCGGGCTTGGGCGGGGTGTAGACGAACCGGCTCTCGTCGAGCGCCTTCACGCCCTCCATCAGCACCGCATCGCTCACTTCGATGCCCTGCTGGTGGTAGATCTCGCGCAGCCGTTCGATGAGCTGCTTCTCGCGTGCCTCGCCGGCAAGCTCGCGCTGGACCAGGTCCTGCCGGTGACGGAGCGTGTCCACCACGTCCATCGCCAGCATCACCTCGTCGAGCGGGGCCTTCTCGGTCGCCGTCGTCGTGCTCATGGTCGAGCCAGTCTGCGCTCCGCCTCGGATCTCAAGCCTTGCTCTCGAGCAGCAGCACGTTGCCCTCGGCGGCAAGCTCCGCCAGGCGCCGCTTGCCGTCTTCCACCGCGTCCCGGATCTCCGCCGAGTTCCTGGTCGCCTGTTCGCGCATCTCGTTGATCATGACGCGCGACTTCTCCTGGAACGTCACCACGGAGTCCACCAGCTTCTTCACGGCGTCGGCGCGGATCGTGGGGCCGTAGCCGGCCTTGATCGCCGCCTCGCCGACCTGGTCGCCGATTTCGCTCAGCGTCTCGAGGCTCTTGGACATGCCTTCCTTCATCGCGTTCAGCGTCTCGGTCGATTCATGCAGGCCGAACAGGCCCGTGAACGAGGCCGACAGCGCCGTGAACACCGTCTCGTTGGTGGAAAAGAAGCTGATCGCCTGCTGGTACACGCGCTCCTTGGCCTGCGTCGTCTGCATCAGCCGGGCCATCACCACCTCGGAGGTGGAATAGCTGATGGTCAGGTTGTCCGACAGGTCCTTGGCGATCTGGTAGCGGCGTTCCTCGTTCTGCAGGTCGCGCAGCTTCTCGTCGCGCTCCATCTCGAGCTTGGCCCGGTCCGCCGGGGTGCCGTTCGCGAACCCCGCCACCGCGTCGCTGGCGCTCTTGAGGCTGGCCTTCTTGTCGTCGAGCTTGCTGGTCGCCACCTCGAGCAGCTCGAGCGCCATGACCTCGGCCTGCTTCAGCGCGCCGCGGAAGTCGCGATAGGCCTCGAGGATCCGGTGCTCGCGGTCGACCTGGTTCTTGGTCTCCTTGCTGACGTCCAGATAGGTGTCGCGGATCTTCTCGAAGCGCGTCGCGATGTCGCCGCGGCTCACCTTCATCCACACGTTCGAGACGCGCTCCATCAGGTCGATCTTGCCGTCGTCGAGCTGGTCCACCAGCCCCTTGGCGTCGTCGCGGATCGAGTTGAAGGAGTTGGTGATGTCGTTGTAGCGCTCGCCGATGTTCATGGCGGCCACCTGGCTGCGCACCACCTCGTTGAAGGCGCTCGCCTGGGTCAGCGTCCTGCCGATCAGGATCACCTTGGTTTCGTCGAGGTCGGTGATCTCGTTGAGCAGCCCGGTGATCGGCTGCTCCTGTGGCTGCTCGGGCCAGATGCCGAGGTCCTTGATGGCCCCCACTGCCTTGTCGAGATACTGCAGGGGCTTCTCCATCACTTCAGTGGCCATTTGGACGCGTTCCCTCTGTTGGTCACCTTGGGGCGGCATGATTCCCGTTACCCGATGCGCACGCTACGACTGCGTGCGCCGATGACGCCTATTTTGCGGCATATGGTGCTAAAAAGCCTCAGGAAAAAGACCGCAGGCGGAAGTTTGCGCGCGCCGTTGCAGGCCTGCCGCGGTTGCCCTCCGGCGGCGGCGGCACTAGCTATGCCCGACGACCGGTTGAGCGAAGGGATTCCGCGCGATGCAGTTTGGTGGCAACTATCTCGTCGCGGCTCCCCGCGAGGCCGTCTGGCGGGCGCTCAACGACACCAATGTTCTGAAGGGCACCATTCCGGGCTGCCGCCGCATCGACTGGACCGGTGACGCAACGCTCGAACTCGAGATCCAGGTCAACCTGGGCCTGGTGCAGCCGGTCTTCTCGGGCGACCTCGAGCTGCGCGACGTCGTCCCCGCCGAGCGCTACACGCTCGCCGGCCGGGGCCGCGGCGGGCTGCTCGGCAAGGCCGAGGCCGCCGCCGAGATCGTCCTTGCCGACGCGGGCGCCGATACCCGGCTGACCTTCATCGCCGATGGCGGCGCCGACGGCGGCATCATGAAGCTGGGCAAGACCCTCATCGGCAACTCCGCGCAGAAGGTCATCGACGGCTTCTTCGAGCGCTTCGGCGAGGCCATGGGCGGGGTCACGGTGACGCCGCTGCCGAAGTAGCCGCTGCCCTCCATCGCCCGTCCGTCCGGCGGCCGATTCCGCGGTGGAATTTTCCCACTTGGTCAAAAATTTGCGCGCTCCCCTCTTGCTCTGGCCAGGTTTGCGCGATTGTATTCCGGCTAACGCGCTGGTCGTAGGGGCGGCACGAGCCGCTTTCGGCGCGACACAGGGGAGTGATCCATGACATTTTTTTCCAAGCACCTGGGCGCCTTCGCCGCCGGTGTGGCTGCCTCGGTGCTGCTCGTCGGCGCCGCCCTCGCCGATCCCGCGGTCATCTACGACCTGGGCGGCAAGTTCGACAAGTCGTTCAACGAAGCTGCCTACAACGGTGCCGAGACCTGGAAGAAGGCCACCGGCGGCAGCTACATTGACCTCGAACTGCAGAATGATGCCCAGCGCGAGCAGGCTCTCCGCCGCTTCGCCTCGCAGGGTGCCAACCCCATCGTGGTGGCCGGTTTCTCGTGGGGCACCTCGCTGGCCACTGTCGCCCCCGAGTTCCCCGACACCAACTTCGTGGTGATCGACGCCGTCGTCGATGCCCCGAACGTGCGGTCGATCATCTTCGACGAGCACACCGGCTCGTTCCTCGTCGGCGTCATCGCGGCGCTCAAGTCGCAGACCGGCACCATCGGCTTCGTGGGCGGCATGGACGTGCCGATCATTCACAAGTTCTACTGCGGCTACGCCCAGGGCGCCAAGGCTGCGAACCCGAACATCAAGCTCATCGAGAACTACACCGGCACCACCCCGGCCGCCTGGAACGACCCGGTCACCGCCGGCGAGCTCACCAAGGCGCAGTTCGACGCTGGCGCTGACGTGGTCTTCGCCGCGGCCGGCGGTTCCGGCATCGGCGTGCTGCAGGCCGCCGCCGACGCGGGCAAGTTCTCGATCGGCGTCGACAGCAACCAGAACTACCTGCACCCCGGTTCGGTGCTGACCTCGATGCTCAAGCGCGTCGACGTCGCCGTCGAGAACTCGTTCGATGTCGCCAACTTCGAGCCCGGCCTCGCGGTCATGGGCCTCAAGGAGAACGGCGTCGGCTACGCTCTCGACGACAACAACGCCGCGCTGATCACCGACGACATCAAGGCGAAGGTCGACGAGTTCTCGGCCCAGATCCAGTCGGGCGCGATCACCGTCCACGACTACACCACCGACAACACCTGCCCGGGCGTCTGAGAGACTTCGTGACCGACCCCGTGAACAGCGGCGACACCAATGCACAGCGGCCCTCCGGGGCCGCTGCTGCCATTTCCGATCTCGCCATCGAACTGATCGGGATCAACAAGCGCTTCGGCGCCGTCCACGCCAACCGCGACATCGACCTCAAGGTCAGGCGCGGCACCGTGCACGGCATCGTCGGCGAGAACGGCGCCGGCAAGTCGACGCTGATGTCGATCCTGTACGGCTTCTACACCGCGGACTCCGGCGAGATCCGGGTCAACGGCGTGCCGCACGACATCACCGATTCGCGCCATGCCCTCGCCCTCGGCATCGGCATGGTCCACCAGCATTTCATGCTGGTCGACAACTTCTCCATCCTCGAGAACGTCGTGCTCGGCGCCGAGGACAGCGCCATGCTCGGCCCCAGCCTCGCCCGCGCCCGCGGCGAGCTGACCCGCCTCGCCAGGGAATACCGGCTCGAAGTCGACCCCGATGCCATCATCGAGGACGTCTCGGTGGGCACCCAGCAGCGCGTCGAAATCCTGAAGGCGCTCTATCGCGGCGCCGACGTGCTGATCCTCGACGAGCCGACGGGCGTGCTCACCCCGGCCGAGGCCGACGACCTGTTCCGCGTGCTCGAGGAGCTGCGCGCCCAGGGCAAGACCATCATCCTCATCACCCACAAGCTGCGCGAGATCATGGCCATCACCGACTACGTGTCGGTCATGCGGCAGGGCCAGATGGTCGAGACGCTGGAGACGAAGAACACCAATCCCGAGCAGCTCGCCGAGCTGATGGTCGGCCGCCGCGTGCTGCTGCGCGTCGAAAAGGGCCCTGCCAACCCGGGCGAGACCTTCCTCTCGGTCGAAAACCTCGTGGTCAGGGACGACCTCGGCGTCACCCGCGTCAAGGACGTGAGCTTCACCGTGCGCGCCGGCGAGATCGTCGGCATCGCCGGCGTCGCCGGCAACGGCCAGTCGGAGCTGCTCGAATCCATCTCCGGCATGCGCGACCAGGCGTCGGGCATCGTCCGGCTCAAGGGCACCCCGCTCTCGCTCGAGGGCGACGACGGCGCCCACCGCGCCCGCAAGGCCGGCCTCGCGCACGTGCCCGAGGATCGCCAGCGCATGGGTCTCATCACGGCCTTCGAGGAGTGGGAGAACAACATGCTCGGCTACCAGGACGACAAGGCCTATGGCCGGGGCGTCCTGCTCGACATCAAGGCGGCGCGGGCCCAGGCGGTCGAGCGCATCGGCAAGTTCGACATCCGCCCCGCCAGCGAGCGGCTCAAGACCTCGCTGTTCTCCGGCGGCAACCAGCAGAAGATCGTGCTGGCGCGCGAGATGGAGAGCGATCCCGACGTGCTGATCGTCGGCCAGCCGACCCGCGGCGTCGACATCGGCGCCATCGAGTTCATCCACAACCAGATCATCAAGATGCGTGACGCGGGCAAGGCGATCCTGCTCGTCTCGGTCGAGCTCGACGAGATCCGCTCGCTCGCCGATCGCATCCTCGTGATGTTCGACGGCCACATCGTCGGCGAAGCCGACCCCGCCACCGCCACCGAAGGCGAACTGGGCCTGATGATGGCCGGCGTCACCGACAGGAAGACGGTCCCGACCAGCGTCGCGGCCGAGGGAATATCCGAATGAGCTCCGCGATGCTGAAACCGCTGCCGCGCTGGGCCGATGTGGTGCTGCTGCCGGTGCTCAACCTGGCGCTGGCCTTCCTGATCTCGGGCCTCGTCGTCCTCGCCATCGGGCAGGATCCGCTGGCGGCGCTCAATGCCATCGTCACCGGTGCCTTCGGCAACGGCTACAATTTCGGCTACACGCTCTACTACTCGACCAACTTCATCTTCACCGGCCTCGCCGTGGCGGTCGCAGCCCATGCCGGCCTGTTCAACATCGGCGGCAACGGCCAGGCCTATATCGCCGGCCTCGGTGTCATCGCCGTGGCGCTGCCGCTGCAGTTCCTGCCGTGGTGGCTGACCTTCCCGATCGCCATCGTCGCCGGCGCCGCCGTCGGTGGCCTCTGGGGCTTCATTCCGGGCTGGCTGCAGGCCAGGCGCGGCAGCCACGTTGTCATCACCACCATCATGTTCAACTTCATCGCCTCGGCGATCATGGTCTACATGGTGGTCAACGTGCTGAAGCCGCCGGGCATGCTGCCGCCCGAATCCGCGATGATCGCCGCCGAGGGCCGCATGCCCAAGCTCGGCGCCCTCATCCCGTTCTTCCGCAACACCGACGTCAACTTCACGCTGATCCTGGCGCTGCTCTGCCTCGTCGGCGCCTACTTCCTCATCTGGCACACCCGCTTCGGCTTCGCCATGCGCGCGCTGGGGCAGAACCCCACCGCTTCGCGCTATGCCGGCATCTCCAACTCCCGCGTCATCATGATCGTCATGACCATGTCGGGCGCGCTCGCCGGCATGGTGGCCGTGAACCAGGTGTTCGGCGTGCAGTACCGCCTCGTGCTCGATTACGTCGCCGACGCCGGCTTCGTCGGCATCGCCGTGGCGCTGATGGGCCGCAACCATCCCATCGGCATCCTCTTCGCGGCGCTCCTGTTCGGGGCGCTCTACCAGGGCGGCAACGAACTGCAATACGTGATCCCCGGCCTTTCCAAGGAAATGGTGGTGGTCATCCAGGCCCTCGTGATCCTGTTCACCGGTGCCATGGAAGGCATGTTCCGCCCCGGCATGCAGCGCATCTTCGGCCTGCTTCCGCCCAGCCGGAAGGCCGAGGCCGTGGCCCGCAACACCGCCAACACGGAGAGCTGAGCCATGGACCTCACGCTCATCCTGTCGACGCTCGACGCCACCATCCGCCTCTCCACCCCGCTGCTGCTCGCCTGCCTTGCCGGCCTCTATTCCGAGCGCGCCGGCGTGTTCGACATCGGGCTCGAGGGCAAGATGCTGGCCGCCGCCTTCGCCGCCGCCGCCGTGGCTGCCGTCACCGCCAATGTCTGGCTCGGGCTCCTCGCCGGGCTCGCCGTCTCGATCGCCACCGCCGGCCTCCAGGGCGTCGCCGCCATCACGCTCAAGGGCAACCAGCTCATCGCCGGCGTCGCCATCAACATGCTGGCGGCGGGCCTCACCACCTTCCTCGGCATCCAGTGGTTCGCGCAGGGCGGCCGCACGCCGCCGCTGACGCCCGCGGGGCGCTTCGGCAACATCACCCTGCCGTTCGCCGGCGAACTGTCCGGCGTGCCGGTGCTCGGCCAGATCTATTCCGAGCTCATCTCGGGCCATAACCTGCTCGTCTACATCGCCTTCCTCGCCGTGCCGGTCACCTGGTACGTGCTCTACCGCACCCGCTTCGGCCTGCGTCTCCGCGCCGTGGGCGAGAACCCCAAGGCCGTGGATACGGCCGGTATCTCGGTGGTGGGCCTGCGCTACCAGGCGGTTCTCATCACCGGCCTGCTCTGCGGCTTTGCCGGCGCCTTCTTCTCGATCGCGCAGGGCTCGGGCTTTGGCAACAACATGACCGCCGGCAAGGGCTTCATCGCGCTCGCCGCGCTGATCTTTGCCAAGTGGAAGCCGGTGCCCGCCATGTTCACCTGCCTGCTCTTCGGCTTCCTCGATGCGTTGCAGATCCGCCTGCAGGGCCAGAGCCTCCTCGGCATCCAGGTCCCGGTGCAGGCCATCCAGGCGCTGCCCTACGTCCTCACCGTCGTGCTGCTCGCCGGCTTCATCGGCAAGGCCGTGGGCCCCAAGGCCGGCGGCGTCGCCTACAGCAAGGAGCGGTGACTTGCCTCATCCCCTCGATCCCGAGCTTTTCCGCGCCGCCGAGGCCGTCCGCGCCAGGGCCTATGCGCCGTACAGCAACTTCCAGGTCGGCACCGCCATCCTCGCCGATGACGGCCGGATCTATGTCGGCTGCAATGTCGAGAACGCGGCCTATCCGGTCGGCAACTGCGCCGAGCCTTCCGCCATTGCCGCCATGCTCGCCGGCGGCGGCAAGCGCATCAGGCGCGTCTATACCACCGGGCCGGGCACGACGCCTGTCACCCCCTGCGGCGGCTGCCGCCAGCGCATCCGCGAGTTCGCCGACCAGGACGTGGTGATCGTCTCGCACGGCGTCGACGGCGCCCCGCTCGAACAGACGATTGCCCAGCTGCTGCCGCACTCCTTCGGTCCCGAGTTCCTCGGCAAATAGTCGCGCTGGTTGATGATGTCGCATCATTTTCGCCGCAGAACGGTCGTATGACCCGCGTCTCGGCAAGGAGGCCCAGATGGAACTTCGAGTAGTCGACCAGGCTGCCGCAAAGCCCGCTGCAAGAGCGAAGTCCGCCGCGCCGGCCGGTGGCAGCGCAGCCACGCATCGGCGCAATCCCGGCTTCCCGCTCGATCTCGACTGGGTCGAGCGCGTGCGCATGAACCGCTCGGCCCTCGAGCGCCGCGCGTCGACCCTCCCGGCCCGCCGCACCGTCAAGAAGGACTGGCAGGCCGCCTGGCTCCTCAAGGCCATCACCCTGATGGACCTGACGACGCTCAACTCCGACGACACGCCGGGCCGCGTCGAGCGCCTCTGCGCCAAGGCGCGCCATCCGGTGCGCCAGGACATTCTCGATGGCCTCGGCGCCACCGGCCTCGACATCAGGCCGGCTGCCGTCTGCGTCTACCACGCCTTCGTGAAGACCGCCGTCGATGCCCTCGAGGGCACCGGCATCAACGTCGCGGC
>JAEYZJ010000249.1 GCA_023430705.1 Pseudomonadota bacterium
AGGATCTCGTTGGTGGAGGCGTGGGCGATCATCTGGTCGAAGCGCCAGTGCATGGTCGAGGTGCTGGTATCGCACCACGGCTGGCCCGAAACGGTCGCGGTCATGCGCAGATTGTAGATGTCGGCAATCTCGTCAGCCGTGACGAGCCAGGGCCCGAAAACATGGCCATGAGCGAAGTCCTTGCCCTTGGCGGGGCCGAGGCCGACGGACATCTCGCGCTGCTGGATTTCGCGGGCCGAGAAGTCGTTGTAGATCATGTAGCCGAAGATGTGGCTCATGGCGTCTTCGCGGGCGATGTTCGTGCCGCCCTTGCCGATGACGGCGGCGAACTCGAACTCGAAATCCATGTTGGTGGCGTAGACGGGCATGTTGATGGCATCGCCATCGGCGCCGACGGCGCTGGGGTTGCCCTTGTAGTAGACGGGCAGGTTGTACCACTCGGGCGGGATGTCGCGGCCGAGCTTGGGGTAGATGTTCTTGAGATGGGTCTCGAACGCCATGAAGTCGCGGATCAGCGGCGGGCGCGGTACCGGGGCGAGGAGCTTCACGGCGTCCGGGGCAAAGGCAAGGGTGGCGCCGGCATGGACGTCGCCCTTTTCGATGACCCAGTCGACAGCGGCTTCGGCGGCGTCGCGCGCCGCCGGGCCGTTCTCGATGAACGCCACCATGTCGGAGGGGATGGTGGCCGCGGCGAGACGCGCCGCGCCTTCCTTCGAGGCACCATTGTCAGCGAGGACAGCGCGCCATGCCGACTGCAGGTCGGCATAGCGGCCATCGGGCAGAACAGCGCCGATGCGGGTGAGAGTACCGGCGGGGGTCGGAAGCTCGAAGGAGACGAGACGCATGAGTCAGCCTCAGGAAACGGCGAGTTCGTAGAGCTCGCGAGCGCGGTTATCCAGCATGGGGATAACGGTGCCCTCGATGATTTCCTTGAAGTGCGGGGTCTCGCGGTGAGCGGCGAGAGCATCCTGATCGACGTAGTGCTCATAGAGCAGGATCAGGTTCTCGTTCTCGGTCGAGATCGAAGCCTGGTAGAACTTGCAGCCGGGCTCGGTAGCAGCCACGATCGGGGCGATCTTCTTGAGCTGCTCCAGCACCTTGGGACGGTTGCCGGGCTTGCAGGTGTACTTGGCGACGAGAACGATCATGGCTTCTCCCTTTCGATCGAAACGTTCAATAGGTTGAACGTCTTTCTTTATATTGAACAATCTAGTGGACGGACGCAGTTGTCAATTGCGAGTGCGGGAATGGCGTTCAGCCTTTAGTCGCGCCGCCGAGACGATGGCTGAGCTTGCTGGCAAGGCTGCGCACCGCATGGCTGACACGGGACGAGGAAGCCTCGCTTACGTCGCCGGACAGCAGTCCGATGGCGATCCCCGCCACGGCGTGCTCGTCCGTGGCGTTGAACACCGGTGCGCCGAAGCAGACCATGGAATCGCGCAACTGGCCGTCGTCGATCGAGTAGCCGCGCGCCCGCGTCTCCTCGAGTTCACGCATGAAGCTCTTGAGATCGGGCACACTGCGCTTGGTCCACAGCGCCGGCCACTCGCCGGCTAGGATGCGCTCCACCTCGGCCGGCTGCATGGTCGACATCATGGCCTTGCCGGTGGCGGTGAACGGCGCCGGCAGGCGTACGCCGGGCCGGAAGCTGACCCCAAGCGGATCGGTGCCCCGGCGGCAGGCGACATACATCACCTCCTGCCCGGTGAGGATCGAGAGGTTGATCGCCTCCTTCGACACCAGGTCCGTGGCTTCGGCGATGCGCATGAACTCCTGCGTCAGGTCGCTCTGCCCTTCGAAAGCATTGGCCCAGCTGAGGACATGCGGGCCGACGGCGAACTGGCTGGGACCGACGCGCATCATCAGGCCGAGGTCGACCAGCGTGTGGCACAGGCCGTGGACGGTGCTCTTGGGCAGGTCCAGCATGCGGGCAAGTTCCGACACGCCCTTGGGCTTGCCGCCGGCGGAGAGCGCATCGAGTATCTTCTTGGCCCGGACCAGCGCGGGAACTGCTCTACCGCGCTGCTCGGTGTCTTCGATCATCTATGGCGACACTTTCGCTACCTGGGAGCTGAGTACGCCTTTAGGCGTCTTGCTTGCCGGCTGCAAGACAAGTTGCGGTACGCACCTCATCTGAACGCCGATGCGACTTCCTCCATGAAGAACGCCATACCGTCCGTGTCCGGCGCGTCCATGAACCAGAGCATGAGGTGATCGACGCCGCGGGCCCTCAGGGCCTCGATGCGGGCCCTGGCCTCTGCCGCGGTGCCGATGATCCATGGATCGGTCATTGCGGCGGGGAGGGCGTCGGCGCGGCCGGCGGCGAAGTCGACGACAGCGGCATCGGGCTCGGCGCCGGCCTGTCGCGCGCGCTCGACCATGGAGCCGACCTTGCGGCGCAGGGTTGCGAGGTCGGGAGCGACGAGGATCTGGGTTTCGAAGCTGATCTCGAGGTCGGCGCGCGAGCGGCCGGCGGCGGCCAGGGCGGCATCGACGACGCCGAGGCGGCGATCCAGTTCTTCGAGCGAGACAGGAGTGGTGTTCCACCCGTCAGCCTTGCGGGCGGTGAGGTCGACGACCCACGGGAACACTTCGCCGAGCCAGACCGGCACGTGCTTTTGCCGCGGCTTGGGCGACAGGATGGCCTGGTCCAGGTGATAATACTTGCCGCGGAAGTCGATCGGCTTGTCGGCGGCGTAGAGAGCCTGGATCAGCTCCATCGCCTCTTCCAGCCGCTCGACGCGCTTGCCGTGGTCATCGTCCCAGTCGAGGCCGTAGGCGACCTGCTCGGGACGGCCCATGCCGGCCTCGAAGAAGTGGATGAAGCGGCCGCCCGACAGATGGTCGAGGGTCGACATCATCTTGGCGGCGATCTGCGGCGCGCGGAACAGGTTGGCCTGGTGGATCAGGCCGAGTTCTGCCTTGCTGGTGGCGCCGGCGATCATGGCAAGCGTGGTCCAGCCTTCCAGCACGCTGCTCTCGCGGCCGAGGATCAGGTGATCGCAGACCCACAGCGAGTCAAAGCCGAGACGCTCGGCCTCCTTCGCGTTGCCGAGGACGTCCATGTCCTGGATGCGGGCGAGGTTGGGGACGCGGAACAGGCCGGCCGAGGGCATGGCGAAGGCCGGGACGCAGTAGCCCATCTTCATCGTGCCGGCGGCGCGGCGCTCTGCCAGGGAGAGGGTCATTTCTTCACCGAAGCGCGGGGGACGAGGTCGTGGCGCGTGCGATGGCCGGCGAACTTGCGTTCGATCTCGTCGGCCGCGAGCGTCAGGAAGCGCGGACCGCACGGCGCGGTGACGCCGGCGATATGCGGGGTGAGGAAGACGTTCGACATGTTGCGGAGCGGCGAGTCCGCCTCGAGCGGCTCGGGATCGAACACGTCGAGCGAGGCGACGATGTCGTTGCGCTCGAGGCGCTTGATCAGGGCAGCCTGGTCGACGATGGCGCCGCGCGAGACGTTGACGAAGACCGCGCCGGGACGGAGCAGGTCGAGCTCGCGGGCGGTGATCATCTTCTGCGTTTCGGGGGTCAGCGGCACGAGCGAGATGACGACGTCGCAGCCCATCACTTCATCGAGCGAGGTGAGGGTGATGTCGTAGATGTCGGCGAGGACCCGCGGCGCATAGGGGTCGTGGGCGTAGATATCGCAGTGGAACGGCGCGAGCAGTTCGAGCAGGCGCCGGCCGATATAGCCGCAGCCGATGAGGCCGACCTTCTTGCCGGTCAGCTCCCCGTTCCAGCTGAAGTCGGCGACACGCTCGGCGCCCGACTGGAACAGCACCTCGCCGGCGATGAGCCGACGGTACAGCGCGCCGGCATTGCGCAGCCCGATCATCGCCATGGCGAGCGCCCACTCGGAGACCGGGTAGGACGAGCCGTTGGTGGTATCGACGACAGTGACGCCCCGCTCGGCGGCGGCGTCGACATCGATGCGCTGACTGAAGCGGTCGCCCTCGACCTCGGCGATCAGCTTGAGGTTGGGCAGGCGGTCGAGGATGGCGCCGGTGAGGCGCGGCGAGCCGTGGCAGACGAGCAGGGCGTCGAGGTTCGAGGCGAACTTGACGA
>JAEYZJ010000031.1 GCA_023430705.1 Pseudomonadota bacterium
TCGGCGGGCTCTTCTTCGAGTTGCCGCTGCCGCTCGCCGTCGTCGGCCACGAAGGGGGCACGGTGCTCGTCGTCTTGAACGGGTTGCGCCTCCTCGGCGATCCCATTCGCCGGCAGATCAGCGGGCCGGCGATGGCCAGGCACACGCCTCCTCTCCGCCTCGCGCCTGCCAGGGCCTATCGCCGGAAGATCGCGAGGCGCTCGGCCTGAACGCCGGCTCGATCAGAGCTGAAGCTGCGGCCTCCCCGACCTCGGTATCTGTACGCAGCGCCGGCATGGCTGTAGGCAGGCATGGGGCTTTGTGTCCGCACCACCGAACACCGAAGAGAGAGGAACAACAATGGTCAAGGCAGCTTTCCTGGGGCTAGGCGTCATGGGCTATCCGATGGCCCGGCATCTCAAGGCCAAGGGCCATGAAGTCACGGTCTACAACCGCACCACTGCCAAGGCCGAGAAGTGGGTTTCCGAGAATGGCGGGCGGTTCGCGTCGACACCGGCCGCAGCGGCCGAGGGGCAGGACATCGTGTTTGCCTGCGTCGGCAATGACGACGACCTGCGGCAGGTGACGCTGGGGGCCGAGGGGGCGTTTCAGTCGATGCGCAAGGGCGCGGTGTTCGTCGACCACACGACGGCCTCGGCAGGCATCGCGCGCGAGCTCCACGCCGTGGCGACGGCGGCCGGTTTCGGCTTCCTCGACGCTCCGGTTTCGGGTGGGCAGGCGGGGGCCGAGAACGGCCAACTGACCGTGATGGTCGGTGGCGACGAGGCGTCGTTCACTGTCGCGCAGCCGGTGATCATGAGCTTTGCCAAGGCGGTGCGGCTGCTCGGGACATCCGGGGCAGGCCAACTCGCCAAGATGATGAACCAGATCTGCATCGCGGGAGTGGTGCAGGGACTCGCGGAAGCCATCCATTTCGGCACGCAGTCCGGCATGGACGTCGAGGCGGTGATCGACGTGATCTCGAAGGGCGCGGCGCAGTCCTGGCAGATGGACAACCGCTACAAGACCATGAACGCGGGTCAGTTCGAGTTCGGCTTTGCCGTTGACTGGATGCGCAAGGACCTAGGCATCGTGCTCGAGGAAGCTCGGGGCAATGGCGCCAAGCTGCCGCTCACGGCGCTGGTCGACCAGTTCTATGCCGAGGTGCAGTCGATGGGCGGCAATCGATGGGACACCTCGAGCCTCCTGGCGCGCCTGCAGCGCTGAGGAAGCGGGGGCAGTCGGCCCCAAGATATTGCCGGGCGAGATCGGGCGTTGACCGCCCTCTCGCGTAGACACGAAAATATTCCGCGCGCTGAGACGCCCTCCATTGTCCTGTCGCTCGCGGGATATTGTTGCTAGTCTCTATTCCAACTTGGGTGGAGGCGGCGGTGGCGGCGACTGATCTTCCTGAACTTGAGTGCGATGTGGTGATGAAGGGCGGCATCACCTCAGGGATCGTCTATCCCAAGGCGATCCTGCGGATGAAGGACACATACCGGTTCCGGAACGTGGGCGGCACCTCGGCCGGCGCCATCGCCGCCGCGGTGACTGCGGCGGCGGAACTGGGGCGGGAGCGCGGCGGCTTCGAGCGCCTCTCGCGCGTGCCCGACGAGATTGCCGCGCACCTTTCGGACCTTTTCCAGCCCTATCCGGCGCTGCGTCCGCTCTACAAGGTGTTTGCGACCCTCACCCAACGCGGCATGTTGCGCGGGCTGGGCGCTGCTCTCCTCGCCTACCTGCCGTGGATGGTGGCGGCGCTGGTCGTTGCGATCCTCGTGGGCGTGGCCGCGGCCAGCCAGGGAAGCCCCGGCTGGGTGGCGGTCTTGGTCGGCGTTCTGCTTTTCACCGTTCTCGCCGCCGTGGCGCTGACCTACTGCCTCCATCGCGACCTGATGCGGCGGTTGCCAAAACACGACTTCGGGCTCTGCCCGGGGCCTACGCAACCCGGTGCGCGCTTTCGCGGCCTCTCGGACTGGCTGGCGACGCTGATCGAGGAGTGCGCCGGCCGGGCGGGTCCCTACGACGGCAAGGATCCGCTGACTTTCGGCGACCTTCGGGACGCGGACAAGCCTATTACCCTGCGGATGATGACCTCCAACCTGTCGCTCGGCATGGCACATGCACTGCCCGACCTGCCGGACGGCAACTACTTCTGGGACGCGGCCGAGATGCGCCGCCTGCTGCCGGGCTGGGTCGTCGACTTCATGGTGCGAAAGGCCGGGCCACCGGACGGCAATTCCGGCCTCTACCGGTTTCCTGCACCCAGGGACTTTCCGGTAATCCTGGGGGTGAGGATGAGCCTCAGCTTCCCCCTGCTGATCCCGGCGGTGCCGCTGCACCGCATGGACTTTGCCGCTCCAAAGGGACCGGACGGTCGGGTGCGGATGCGGCGCATGCTGTTCAGCGACGGTGGCATCACCAGCAATTTCCCGGTGCACTTTTTCGACCGGCTGCTGCCGTCCCGCCCGACCTTTGGGGTGTCGCTCGACGATCTCGAGGCGGAAGGCGGAACACGCCGCGTCTTCATGCCGATGCGGGCAGCGACGGGCGCGCGCTTCCCCATCACCGCGCCCGAAAGCCTCCCCGCCTTCGGCATGGCTATCGTCAATACCGCACGCGAGTGGCAGGACCGGCAGCTCTCAGCGCTGTCGGGCTTCCGCGAGCGGGTGTCACACGTCTATCTCAGGAAGAACGAGGGCGGGCTCAACCTCGCCATGCCGAAACGCACGATCACCGACCTCATCGAATTGGGGGAGCGCGCCGGCTCGCTCATGGTGGGCACGCCGTCCGAAGGCGACGAGACGGCCTTCGATTTCGGCGACCATCAGTGGCGACGGTTCCTCATCGGCTATGCCCAGCTTGAGCGGCTGCTCGAGGAGTTGCGCGAGTCCTGGGGCAATCCGGCCGATCCGGGTTCCTTTGCCGCGCGCATCCGGGAGACGGCCAAGTCACCGCGCTCCTACAAGGAATCGAGCCGCAAGTGGCGGGCCGACGTGTGGCAGCGCGTCGAGGACTTGGTGCAGCTGTCGCGGCAGACCTTCGACAAGCCGCTGCGACGCGAAGACCTGATCCCGCACCATCGGGCCCGGCTCCGGCTGGTGCCCGAACTTGGAGACGATCCCGCCGAGGAACGGAGGCGCACATCCGAGTTACCCATACCTCCCGAGGAGGCGGCCGTGGCCGGGCGGACCTAGGTTACTCGCACATGGCACGCAGGGCAGGGAGATCCAGCAGTTCCACCTCGTTGGTCGAGCGCAGCCGGATCATGCCCTGATCCTTCAGGGCGCGCAGCACGCGCGACACCGTCTCGAAGGTCAGGCCGAGGTAGTCGGCGATGTCGTAGCGCTGCATCGGCAGGTAGACCGAGGTTTCGTCGCCCTGGCGGCTGGCAAGATCGAGGAAGAAGGCCGCCATGCGCTCGTTGGCAGTGCGGCGGCCGAGCAGCAGCAGGTGGTCCTGGGTGCGGGCGAGGCTGCGCAACGCCAGCGACAGGATGGGGGCCGCAGGCTGCTCGCGGTGGGCCGGGCGCAGTACGCGGATGCCGGCGCCATCGACGCTCTCGGCGTAGGAACCGTGCGCACCGCCAGCCTCGAAACCGAAGACCTCCCCGGCGATATGGAAGGCACTGACCAGCCGGCGGCCGTCGGCGGTGAGCCGGCAGATGCGCACCATGCCGAACTCGACGAGGTAGAGCGGCCCGGCCGCGTCGCCTTCGGCGTAGATGAC
>JAEYZJ010000327.1 GCA_023430705.1 Pseudomonadota bacterium
GGCGTGTACCACACTGCAAGGGCCGTTCGGTGGGGCCGACAAGGTATTGCTGGCGCAGTTGAGCCTGCTCGGGCCGTTCTGGCTCGGCCAAGAGACTCTGTTCTATCGCCGTTGTCATTCCCAGCAGTTCAGCGCTTCCACTTCGGGCGCCTATCGCGCGATGTGGTTTTCCGGACGGCGCGAGTCTCTCTTCAGACAACAGGTCAAGCTCTTGCTCGCCTATTGTCGATCCGTCAGGACCGCCAACCTCACGGCCCGGCAGCGCCATGCCTGCCTTCTCGCCATCGCACGACGGGCAATAACCAGAGGCCACCAATGGCAGCGCCTGACGGGGAGCCTGGTGGGCAACTCATGACGTTCGACGGTTAACGACGACCCCGACGCTCGAAGCGGTACACTTCCGGCCACCTGGGCCCTGCGAACGATATTGACATCATCCCCGGTGGCTGCGACCGTTTCTTATCGTTCTTATCGAATCGATGGACGGTGGGGTTCCGTATCCTCGTTTTGGCGTAGCCTCAACCGCGTTCTGGAGGAGGCTATCGACCGTGCAAGAGGCCATGCGAGGTGGTGCGCCCGGCTGCTCCATGCAGCGAGGTGGAACATGTCCGACCTGCTCATCTCCTTCGCTGCCGGCTTCTTTACGTGCTTCATACTCATCGTCTTTGTCGCATTGTTCGTCATTCGCGCCTTTAGGCCGGCCTCCAGGGAGATCGACGCCGTCGCCGGCGACCAGGACCGCTGGCAAACCAGGTGACGGACGCGGAGAAGCTCCGGTCGTAGCGACCTTCCGGCAGAGAGGCCGGCTCATCGCGGCGCCATGTGTCGATCGGCCTTCGGCTTACGGGCGAGGATCTCTGCCCAGAACCTCTCGGTACCCTTCTCCCCGAGAAGCATCAGATCGAGGAATCTGTGCGCGTGGTGCGCCCACCCGGCATAGCCCTGCCCCAAGTCCTCCTTCTTCCACTGCAATGCCTCGCCCAGCCCAAGCCAGAACTCGCGGTCGAGCACCACAGCCTCCGGCGTGGTGAACTCGGCGATCGGCGCCGCACCCTGTTCGCGAAGCAGCATGACGCGACCATCTATGACGAGAGCCGCATGGAAGGTCATCCCACGATGCTCCTTCCATCCTCCCTCTACGGCCTTTTCCAGAGCCATGTCCGCAACCAGCATTGGTGCCCGTCACCGCACCTTGCCGATCCAGACCACAGCCCGACGTGGGCACTCTGCGGCATTGCCGCCGCATTTCTCAACCGCTTCGTCCGGCCACTCGCTGGTCAGGGCGCGCGAGAGAACTCGCCTGCACGACGATGCGAGGGGCGCTTCTCGTGGGCCCGCAGCCAAGGGTGCAGTCATCAACTTCATGCAATCAGTCGGCTCTGCGGTAAACGCTCTCGCCGGAACAGGCGCTGTCCGGTATTCGTGGTTCGCCCGCATAACCATCGCCGAACGGAGTTCCCCGCTTTTCGAGGCGAGCCCCGGCTCCGCTGAGGCGCGCAGACGGCGCAAAGCGCAGCGGCCTGACCGGAAGCCGAACCTTCAATGCCCGACGCCTTCGTTCCGCCGCACGAGGTGAAGCGCCGGCCGGCCATTCCTGGTCGCTTGCTCTTCCAGTTCCTGGATGTGTTGACTGATTGCGGACAGCGCCTTGACGACCGCCGCGGCCGGCGTCGGCCTGCGGACGGAGGCGCGCAACATGTCGCGGATTTCACTGTGGGTCGCCAACCCTTGCATCTCCATCACCTCGGCCAACAGTTCGACAGCGAACCGCATGCCGCCAATCCGGTCACCCAAGCTCTCACTATCAAGTCTCTTCATGATGCCCCCAAGCACAGCATCGTCGTATCGATGATGCTACCAGCACCCCCACCAATTCGTACACCTGGCAGGCCGCTAGTGTTCGGCTTCGAACACTCTGCCAGCGTCAGCCAGCCCGTAACGACACGCCTTCTGATGCACGACCTGCGCAAACGACAAATGCCCAGACCCGTTGGCCTCGAGCGCGTTGCCGGGCCGATCTCGAGTGAGCGATTCGGAAATCGGCCCGAAGGGAGACCTGTTCGTGGCACGGATTTGTCACAGTGCGTGGGCTGACTCTCGGCGGCTTTGGCAGCAACCACCCTCAGCTCCGAAGGCAGCCTCTGTCACGCCGCCATGCGACACGCCGCTCGCTTGCGCCATGCAGGATCGCACCCCGGCTTGTGATTGCAACGATGCAGGCACGCCTACATCAGCGACATTGCCTCACCACGCAGACAACGTCGTCGGCTTCAAGAAATGCGGCCGCTGTCTCGCTTGAGACTCGTGTCTCTTCTGAGACCCATTTCTCTTTTGAGACTCTTGTCTCTGCTCACAGCGGCATTCGTGCAATCGTTCGTCATTTTCCACAAGACGTCCGGCCGCTCGCCAAACCATCGCCACACTTGGCGGTCACTGCGCACGCCGAAGTTTTCATGGTGGAGACTTCCAGACAAGGAGCAGAGTGCATGCCGACAATACAAGAAGCCATCGACGCCGCCGGTCCTGGCGACGTCATCCGCATTCCTGCCGGCACCTACGACGCGGCTGGCGTGGTGTTGCCATCGGACGTCACGCTTGTGGCAGACGGTGATGTCACCGTCGTCGGGCGCATGAACATCTACGGCTCCAACACGACGGTGCAGGGTTTCCACTTCCAGGACGGCCTGGTCGACATCGAGAATTCTCGGGGTGCGACGATCAGGGACTGCACCTTCACCGGCGGCGAGCAGTCGATCAACTACTCGTGGGCCGACGGCGCTCTCATCACGAACAACACCTTCAGCGGTGTCGGGCACGCGATGGACGGCTGGGGACTCAACCGATCGACGATCTCCTTCAACCAGATCGCCGACTCTGTCATGGGCATCAACCTGAACTTCAACAACGAACCGTCGCAAGGCAACGACATCACGATCGAAGGGAACACGTTCACCAACCTGTCCCGGATGTCGATCGAGACCGGCGGCGGCGACGGCGGGTACTCGTCGAACCTGGTCATTCGGAACAACTGGTCGGACAACTCGATGGTCACCGATCCGGCCCACGGCGGCCCGGTGGCTTACTCGGTCATTATCCCGAACGGCGTCGGCACCGTGATCGAAGGGAACTATGCCAAGGGCGCTACGGGCCCCGGCATCGGAATCGAGTTGAACGGCGCGGGCGAGATCGCGAACAACATCATCGACACCTACGAGTTCGGGATCATCGTCTACAGCGATGGCTTCAACGTCCATGACAACACCGTCGCCAACACCTCGATCGAGTCGGTGCTGAACTACCGTGATAGCGATGGCTACATGGGGAACAATACGACCGATGTGGCCGGTGTCGATGCCCCGCCGAAGCCGGTCGGCTCGACCGATGGCGGCGGAAGCACGGATCCGGATGTCGGCGGCGGCGAACCGTCCATGCCGACCGAGCCGCCGGCCTCCGGTCACGCCACCTTCTGGGGCCGCGGCTTCTCAGGCGAGGATCCGGCGCTGACCGCCTCGGACGCCGAGGAATTGCAGGCTGCCTATCAGTCTGCGATCGACGAACGCGACTCCGGATGGATCAGGTTCAACGTCGAGGGAGCGGCGGCGCTCGATCAAGACTCGATCTCGCTCCGCGACGAGGCCCTCGTCGCCCTGGACGCGGCCAATCCGTCGCTCAAGATCGCGTTCACCGTGACGGCACAGCCCACCGGGCTCGACGAGGGTTCTCTGAATG
>JAEYZJ010000045.1 GCA_023430705.1 Pseudomonadota bacterium
ACCCAGCACCCCGGTGCTGCCAATCGCACTCTGGTGATCGCCGGCGGCGTCGCCGCCAACCGGGCGATCCGCGCCCGGCTCGTCACCGTGGCGTCACAGGACGGGTTCACCCTCGTCGCGCCGCCGATCCGGCTCTGCGCCGACAATGCGGTGATGATCGCCTGGGCCGGCGCGGAAAGGCTGGCGCTCGGCCATTCCGACCGGCTCGACGCGCCGGCGCGGCCGCGCTGGCCGCTCGACGAGATGGCGGTGCCGGTGATCGGCTCGGGCCAGAAGGGGGCCAAGGCGTGAGGGATGACGAACCGGCTTCCCATTGACCGGCGCTGGCCTATTCTGGCCCGGCCACGGCCGGACCGGGGCTGGCACGGCCCGTGCTTGGCTGTGGCGGGAAAGGACGAAGGACATGATTGAGACGATCGGCGTACTCGGGGGCGGGGCGTGGGGAACGGCGCTGGCGCTGGCGGCCGCGCGCGCCGGGCGGAAGGTCCGGCTCTGGGCCCGCGACCATGCGACGGTCGCAGCGATCGACGAAACCCACGAGAACCCGCGGCACCTGCCCGGCATCAAGCTCGACCGCATCCCCGCGACCACCAGCATCGCGGTGGCACTCCGCGCCGACGCGATCCTGCTGGCGGTGCCGGCCCAGGCGGTGCGGTCGGTGGCGACGATCGCCGCCCCCTATCTCGCCCACCACGCCCCCCTCGTCGTCACCGCCAAGGGAATCGAGCGGCGGACCGGGAAGCGGATGAGCGAGGTGATCGCCGAGGCCGCGCCGGAGGCGACCCCGGCGGTGCTCTCCGGTCCGAGCTTCGCCATCGACGTCGCCCGCGGCCTGCCGACCGCGGTGACGATCGCGGCCGAGGACGAGGCGGTCGCGCTCTCGCTCTGCCATGCGCTCGGCGGCGCCACCTTCCGGCCCTATGCCGAGACCGACGTGATCGGGGTCGAGATCGGCGGCGCGGTCAAGAACGTGCTCGCCATCGCCGCCGGCATCGTCGCCGGGCGGGGGCTCGGGGCGAGCGCGCTCGCGGCGATGACCGCCCGCGGCTTCGCGGAACTCCGCCGGCTCGGCGAGGCACTCGGCGCGCGGCCAGACACGCTGATGGGTCTCTCCGGGCTGGGCGATCTGGTGCTGACCGCCTCGAGCACCCAGTCGCGCAACTTCTCCTACGGGCTGAAGCTCGGCCAGGGGGGCGACCTCGACGCTCCGGCGATGCTGGTCGAGGGGATCGAGACCGCCTTCGTCACCCGCGACCTCGCGCGGAAGAAGCACGTGGCGATGCCGATCGTCGACGCGGTGGCCGCGGTGCTGTCGCGCAAGCTCACCATCGACGCGGCGATCGAGGGCCTGATGTCACGGCCGATCCGCCGCGAGGCGGGGTGAGGCGGAGACCAGCACGGCAAGCCGTTTCCGCGCCCGCGATGGCCGGGGGCTGCATCGGTCCGCCCCTGCGGGCGAAGGGGCTGGTGGGCGCCTTCCGAAGCGCCGGCCGGGTCCGACCCACCGGCCATGCCGGGATTGATCCACCCGGCGGGGGCTTGCAGTCTGGCGCTCGGGCAATCGCCCGCCGCGGCGACTTTTAGCTTCCGGGCTCGGAGCACTTCGCCGGCTCCCGCAAGAACCGGCTCAAGCCTTCAAGGCGGCCGTCTGTAGTGACGACAGTCCTCACTGCGGACTTCCCCGCGACGGGTGCGAGCCGCCGCGAAGCGCCGCTCCCCGCCCCATGCAGACGACGCCTCGCGAGCACGACCCTTCACGGGCGGGAACGGGGCGAGGATAAGCGCGGATTCGGAAGCGGGGATAACTTTTGGCAGGAATTTTTTCAAAGGGACGGGGCGAGGCGATGGGGGGCGGGACGCCTCCGGCATCCTGCCCTTCCGGTGGGGCTGTGAGGCCGAAGGGGCGACGGAGGCCGAGGATGGCGGATCACGCTGCTGGTGCACGTCGCATCGCGGCGGCGGTCGGGTGGAGGCGCGCGTGACCTCCTCCCCTTGGTCATGGCCGGGCTTGTCCCACGGCTGTCCGGTTCATGAGAGGAGGGTGTCGAAGGCGAGTTGTGTGGACTTTGAGGGCGGTCTGCCTGGTGGTCTGATGAGGGCGTCGGTCGTCTTTCGGTGCATGAGGTTGGTTCGGACGAGCCGGGCGAATGCGAGTGGGCTGGCGATGGCGGTCTGGTCGTCGCGGGCCATTCTGAGGAGCAGCCAGGTGAGGAGCGCGACGGCGATCTGGATGCGGACGGCATTTTCGCTTCGGCCGAGGAAGTGGCGGATCCTCAGGGTCTGCTTGACCCAGCGGAAGAACAGCTCGATCGCCCAGCGACGCTTGTAGAGCGCGGCGATCTCGGCGGCCGGCGCGTCGAGATCGTTGGTGAGGATGCGCAGCACCTTGCCGGTTTCGAGGGCAACGGCGATCTCGCGGACGGGTCCGGTGAAGGGGTTCCGGCGGCTCATCGACAACCTGGCGGGCAGATGTCCGATGCGGTCCGACAGGATGGTCCCGGTCCCGCAGGGCAGCGGCCGCTCGGCGGTGACGGCCAGGGGCGTATTGGCCTTGAAGCGGGTGACGATGCGACAGCCCGCGGCGGCTAGCCGGGCCCACCAGGCGTAGTCGTAGTAGCCGAGGTCGAAGACGTAGGTGGCGCCGGCCTCGATCGGCATCGCCTTGGCCGGCGTGATGTCGTTGACCCTGGCGGTGGTGACGGTCGCATAGATCGGCCGTTCGGCATCGGCGTCGTAGACGACGTGCATCTTGGCGCCACAGGCATCGGCGGAAAACCGCGCCCATTCGCTACCCGCGCCACTGAGGCGCAGGCTGGTGGCGTCGATCAGGTGGACGGCCTCGCCGGCCCTGCGGCGCAGGCCACGGCCGGCTCGGGCCACCATCAGCGCGAACAGCTCGGCGAAGACCTCGGCCGGTCGCGAGGCATTGGCGTCGGCGAGCGTGGAACGCATCACCGGCCGACCGCCGGCATGATAGAGCCGCGGCGCATGGCTGCCGAGCCCATCGACGATCTCGCGCAGGCTGGACGAGCCGCTCAACTGGCCGAACAGCAAGGCGATCAGCTGATCCTTGGTCGACAGCCGCCGAACCCGATGATCAGCCCGCGTGCGCGCCACCAGGCGATCGAACTCACCCCAGGGGATACGCTTCAACAGATCGCGAAAGACGCTATTGTGATGAGCCACGGTGTCGATCCCCTTTCGTGTCCGGAAGACGCGCCAACGTCTGAACACGAGTAGAATCAACGCCGTGGTTCATGTCTACCAAATTGAACCGGACAGCCGTGGGCTTGACCCGAGGATCGTGCGGGGCATCGTATCGCGGGGGAAAGGCGCCGGACAGCGCGACAACCTCGGTCGAGCGCGTAGGGCGGATTAGCGGAGCGTAATCCGCCGCACGGCGCCCCTAAAAGATCGGCGGAATACGCCTGCGGCTATTCCGCCCTACGCTTGCTGGTCAGCGAGGATCATGCAGCGCATCGTATCGCGGG
>JAEYZJ010000109.1 GCA_023430705.1 Pseudomonadota bacterium
CCGAGGGCGAATGGCGTTTTCGCACGCGCAGCAGGACCGCCGAGCTCGATGGAAAAGCCGGCAGCTTCAGCGTCACCGCGGCGCGCGACGGCCAGCACGGCCCGGTGGCGGTGGCGAACAAGTTCCACTTCGCCCATGCCGACGGCACGCCGTACTTCCCGTTCGGGACGACCTGCTATGCGTGGACGCACCAGCCGCTGGCGATGCAGGCCGAAACGCTCGAGACGCTCGGCAAGGCCCGGTTCAACAAGATCCGCATGGGCGTGTTCCCCAAGGACTATCCGTTCAACGTCAACGAGCCGCTGCAGGACGTCTATCTGCCCGGCGCCGATGGCAAGCTCGATTTCGATCGGCCAAACCCCAGGGCGTTCCAGCACTTCGAGCAGCAGGTCGGCAAGCTCAGGGACATGGGAATCGAGGCCGACATCATCATGTTCCACCCCTATGACCGGTGGGACTATGCGAACATGTCGGCGGAGCAGGATTTCCGCTACGTCGAGTACCTGGCGGCGCGGCTGGCCGCCTATTCCAACGTCTGGTGGGCGCTCGCCAACGAGTACGACTTCCTGCTCGATACCAAGCCCGTCGCGCAGTGGGATCGCTACTTCCACATCCTCGAGGAGAACGACCCCTACGGGCACCTGAAGTCGATCCACAATGGCGACCAGTCGATGAACTTCGACCATCGCAAGGCCTGGGTCAGCCACGTCTGCATCCAGAACTGGGACGTCAAGCGCACGCCCGAGTGGCGGGACGCCTATGGCAAGCCGGTGGTCAACGACGAGCCCGAATACGAAGGCAACATCTGGCCGAGCTGGGGCAACATCACGGCCCAGGAGCTGACGCACCGGTTCTGGATCACGGTGATGCGCGGGGGCTATGCGGGGCATGGCGAAACCTATGCCGACCCCGATGACCTGATCTGGTGGGCCAAGGGCGGCAAGCTCCACGGCCAGGCCTGGACGCGCATCGGCTTCCTGCGCTCGATCATCGAAGAGGACGTGAAGCACGGCCTCACCCCGATGGGGCACAACGCCACCTGGCCCTGGAGCCGGATCTCCGGGGCCCATGACGGCAAGGTCAGCTACATCTATTTCGGCGAGCATCAGCCCAACCAGTGGACCACCGGGCTGCCGAAGGACGACGGCGACTACGAGGTCGACCTGATCGACACCTGGAACATGACGGTCACCCCGGCCAGGCGCATCCCGGCGCTGATCCCGCACCCCACGCGGCATGGCGGCGTGGTGCGCGGCGGCAAGCCGGATGCCGCGTTCGGGATCGAGCTGCCGAGCCGGCCGTATCTGGCTCTTCGTGTCAGGCGGCTGGGTTGATCGAACGCCCGCATGTGGGGCGAAGGGGGAGGCTCAGGCCGCGCGATGCATGGTGGCGTAGCGACCGCCGGCAGCGGGTGCCTCAGGGATCGCCTGGGCTGTGCCAGGTGAACACCGACGCCGGCATGGCGGCGCCGCCCTGCAGGTCGATGCCGTGCACGTCACGCACGAAGCCCAGCCACCAGCGATCATACTCGCTCTCGCCGAAGGTGCTCCGGACTCGTGAGGGATCCTCGAGCACCATCGAGTAGATGCAGAGATCGCCCATCGGGCTTTCCTGCAGCGTGATGTTGTAGTGCTGGAAGTCACCGGTCTCCCGGCACAGCCGTTCCCATTCCGCCTGGTGCTGGGCGATTTCCTTGCCGACCTTGCGGACGCGCTCCGCCTTCCCCGGCAACACCGGGAGTGCCAACGACGCCATGAACGGCATTCGATCCTCCTCGAAATGCTGGGGGTGGCGGCACCTGCACGCCGCCACCTGTTGCCGCCGCTCAGGGTCGGGTGAGGCCGTACCGCTTCTCCAGCACACCGAGCTCAGGTCCGGGAGACAGGCCCTGCGCCTCCCAGTCCATGAAGAAGTGCTCGTAGCCGCCCGGCGAGAAGACCGCCAGCCAACGGCCGGTGCCGGAGGTACGCTGGATGCTGTGCGGAGTGCCGGCAGGCGCCGCGACGAAGGTTCCCGGCCCGCCTTCGAACGTCTTGTCACCAAGGGTGAACCGATACGTGCCTTCAAGCACGTACCAGTACTCGGCGCGGCTGGCGTGGACGATGTTGGCACCCGGCCCGTCGCCATCGAGGACGACGAACCCGAGCTGGCCGTCCGTCTGTTCCTGCGTCGCAAGAAGCTCGTCGTTGGCCCCGCTGGGGTGTATTGTCTTGTGCTGGCCGCCGATCGAATAGAACGGCTCGAAGGCGCTGGCGGCGACAGTCGTGCCGACAAACATGCCGGCGGCGATGAGAAGAGTGCGAATGTGCATCACTGACTCCTGAGGTTGATCCTGCGCGAGAATGGCGCGGCACCATCGGCCCAGTCTTGAAGTCCGGCCGAATTATTCTGAATCCGTCGCGAGGGCGAAGCATGGAAAGGGTAGCGTTCGGCCCCTTCAGCTACGATCGGCAGCAGCGGCTGCTCTACCGCGACGCTGAACCGCTCGCGCTCGGTTCTCGAGGCGTGGCGCTGCTCCACCTCCTGCTGTCCCGGCGGGGCCAGGTCGTCTCCAAGGGCGAACTGATGGATGCCGCATGGCCAGGCCTCGCGGTCGAGGAGAGCAATCTGCCGGTGCAGATCGCCCTGCTTCGCCGGCTGCTCGGCGCTGCGGCGCATGGAGGCCAGTGGATCGTCACGGTTGCGCGCACCGGGTACCGCTTCATTCCGGAGTCCGATGTCGCCCCGCCGGCCGATCTGACCCGGTTCGAACACCCGAGAGTGGCGGTGCTCCCCTTCGTCGATTTCTCGGGGCGGCCGGATACGCCGCTCGCCCAGTACCTGCTGCAGGACGTGGTTACCGCGCTGACCCGGTTTCGCGGATTGTCGGTCGTGCCCGTCAGTTCGAGTGCACGGGTGTCCGCCCCGATGCGCGATGCGCGAACGGTGGCCCGTCAGCTTGACGTCCACTATGTGGTCGAGGGCAGCTTCCGCCGGCGAGGCGAGCAGTTGCGGCTGAGCCTGCAACTGGTCGACGGCTCCAGCGGCGCCACTGTCTGGGCCGGCGACCTCCACATGCCATTGGTCGATGGAGTTGGCGACACCGACGAACTGGCCGGGCGGGCGGCGGCGGCGCTCGACAGCCAGGTCCATCTGGCGGAGATGGGCCGGGTGCATCGAAGGCACCCCGCAAGCGTTGAGGCCCACGACTACTACCTGCGGGGGCGGTGCAAGATTCTGACCTCGACCGAGGCCGACAATGCCGTCGCGCTCGACCTCTTCATGCGCGCCCTCGCGCTTGAACCCGACAATATCGAGTACCTCGCCGGAGCGGCCGAAGCCATTCATCACAGGACGTCGGTTGGCTGGCGTCCGATCCCTGGCGCTTCCCGAACGATCGCGCTGGAGCTTTCCCGCCGTGGCCTTGATCGCGCCGGCGGCGACGCCGCTTCACTGGGACTTTTCGGCTCCGCATTGATGACTGCGCACGAGGAGGACGCCGGCTCCATCTTGACCGCACGGGCAGCCGCAATGAACCCCTACAGCGCGCTCGCCCTGGTGTGCGACGGCCTCGCAAGAACCTGGGACGGGGACATCGATGCCGCCGAGCACGCCTTCAGCCGCGCCGCCGACCTCGCTTCCGGGGACCCGACCCAGCGCTTCGCCTATCAGGGGCTGGGCAGGGTTGCCGCCCTGCGCGGGGACTGGGCAGGCGCGCTTCATTGGGGACAGGTCACGAACGCCATCAGCCCGGGTCTTTCGGGCGGAAACACCCTGCGCATTGCCGCCAGCACCATGCTCGGCCGCATGGAGGATGCTCGTCGATACCTGCAGCACTACATGCTGATCGCCCCGGGCGTGAGCATTCGCAGCCTGAACGAGGGCCAACCGTTCCGCGACCGTACGCAAATCGCGCCCCTGTTCGGCGCCCTCAAGCGCGCCGGCCTGCCGGAACGCTAGTCGCGGCCGGACATCCTGTCGCCATAAGCGGTCCTTGCGATCGTTGTGGTCCGCCGGCCGCGGCTACATGCGCAGGGCCCATTCGAGCGCCGGATCGCTGCCGGCGAGGAAATCGGCGTGCGTGGCGTGGATCCGGTGGTTCGGATGAAAGGACGGCTCGCCCTCCGGCCCGAAGCGATAGAGCCGCGTCGCTACGGAGACCTTCAATCCTGAGCCGGGCAGCGTGAACCAGCCATTCTCCTGGTAGCCGTGGGGACGGCCACCGATCGGCTCGCCGACGAGGATCGCCTCCGTCTCGCGGCTGAAGTCGATGGCGTTGACCATGCTTGCCGAGAACGTGCGGCGGCCGACAAGCACGAACAACTGCCCGCTGACGAGCCCCAGCTGCTGCACGGGGACGAGCACCCGCTGCCTGCCCGCATAGAAGTTGCCGCCGGCGTTCCGGCGCAGGTCGATGACGAGCCTGGATGCCGGTCGTTCCTCAAGTGAACTGAACAGCGATGCAGCGGTGGCCTCCAGCCCGTGGTAGGACCGAAACTGCACATAGACCGCGTTCTGCTCCGCCAGCCGCGAGAACCAGAACAGCTCCTCCGTTCGCTGCATGGAAAGCGGCGCGTCGTCCGGGGGAACCAGCGGCCCGTCACCCGGGGGAAGAGAGACGACATGCTCGCCCCCGCCCTTGTCAATGAACCGGAACTGCGGCTCGAGGCCGAGCGCGGCGAGAACCTCTGCTTCCCGAACAAGCTCGGCACTCCTTGCCAGCACAAACCACTCGTTCTCCCCCTGGGGAATGAGCCACTGCAGTCGGCCATGCAGCTCTGCAATCGGTTCGCCGCCTATCGCCAGCAAGCGTGCGCCGAGCAGTTCGCGGTGCGTCACTCCGGTTCGGACCACCGTCAGGTCGTCACCGAACCAATGGAGTTCGACAGGGAATTTCGGTCGGCTCGGGACAGCGACGAAGGTATGGCCGTCGCCGATGCCGGCAGCGATGCCGCGGAAAGCGACGACTGCGTCATTGTCCGACAGGAACGGCAGGCGGGCGGAGAGTTCCGCCACCCTGGCGTCGAACGCGGTCCGCGAGATGAGGTGGAACGGCTGGCGATGGTGGCGGACGATCCCCTCTGCCAGCTGCGCAAGGTCGGCCTGCCAGTCGATGGAACTTCCGATCGCGCTTCTCCCACCCATCCGAGAGCCATGATTAGCCGAGTAGCGATCTGACGCAACCGTTCGCCATCGGGCGCGAAGCAGTCGCACACCGAGGCGTTCTGGCTGGGATTGGTCGCTGGATCTTCCGTACGTGGTCCGTACGGAAAATTCCTGGGACCGCTAAGTCACTGGAAGAATTGGTGCACCCGGCGAGATTCGAACTCACGACCTCTGCCTTCGGAGGGCAGCGCTCTATCCAGCTGAGCTACGGGTGCAGTGGACAAGGCAATAGGCGATTGGGGCGGCGAGCGCAAGCCGGTGCGGGGCGGCTGTTGCGGGCCGCGACGGAGGGCGGGTTCTGTATCGTGTTCGGCCCGGGCTCAGGCGGCGCGGTGCCAGAGCCGGTCGAGTTCGCCGAGAAGCCGGAAGGTGACGCCTTCGGCCGCCTCGGCATCGCCGAGGGGGCGGGGCGGCTCCACGGATACGGCAGGCTCTCCGGACTCGCCGGGCTCGCCGGGCCCGTGCGCCTCGCCGCTTTCGGCCGCGGCCTGCAGGGAGGCGAAGACGGAGGCGATGCCCGCTTCGATCGCATCGTCGAGCAGAGGGGCATCTTCGCCGCCGGACTCGAGGGCCGCGAAGCGGGGGACGGGATCGGCCAGGGCCGGCAGTTCCCGGGCGAGGACGGGCGCGGCGGCGGCGGCGGTTCCTTCCACCGCGGCGACGGCCTCGAGGTCGGCGCTGACGGGCGTGGCGGGGGCCGGCGTGTCGGCGGCGGGGGCTTCGATAGCGGGGGCGGCGTCCTGCCGGTCCTCAAACTCGCTCATCGGTCTCTCCGGGTCTGATGCGACGGATGGCGCGACCGGGCAGCTGCCGATCACGACACCGCGACGCTAGTCAGGGGTTTTGGCCCGTTTCCGACGGGAATCCGGCCTCTGCATGACGATTTCGTGTCAGGCGGCCCGGCCCCTGCCCGTCAGAACGGCGCGGGCACGCGAAAACTGACCCAGGGGCCGCGCGGATGGTTGAAGGCCAGCTCCTCGGCATGGAGCTGCAGCCGGTCGGCGGCGGCAAGCGCTGCCCCGGTGGCGTAGAAGGGATCGCCGAGGATCGGGTGGCCGAGCTCCATCATGTGGACCCGCAGCTGGTGCGTGCGCCCGGTCAGCGGATAGAGCCGCACCCGGGTGATTCCGCCTTCGCGGGCCTCGACCTTCCAGTCGGTCACCGAAGGGCGGCCGCGCTCGTAATCGACGCGCTGGCGGGGCTTGTGCTCCCAGTCGGTGGCGAGCGGCAGGTCGATGCGGCCCTCGTCGGCTGCGATCTCGCCCCAGACGCGCGCCACGTAGGACTTCTTCGCGCGGCGCTGCTCGAACTCCTGGCCGACATGGCCGAGCGCCTTCTTGTTGAGGCACATGACGATGACGCCGGAGGTGTCCTTGTCGAGCCGGTGGGCCATCGCCGCGGTCGGCCAGCGCGCCTTGACGCGGGCCTCGAGGCAATCGGCGAGGGCCGGGTCCTTGCCGGGCACCGACAGCAGGCCCGAGGGCTTGTCGAGCACGACGATGTCCTCGTCGGCATGCACGACCGTCAGCCACGGATCGGTGGGCGGACGGTAGTCGAAAGTCTTGGGCATGGGGTTGAGCATCGGCAGGCTCCATAGCAGGGGCGGCAGCCGAGCGGAACCCCGGGCCCAGCCGGCGAAACCGCGCCGGCGCTGGCGGGTTCCCCACCGCCGAGGCTTCTGCTAAGAGACGGGCATGTTCCGGGCCTCCGCCTCAGTTGCTGTCGTGCGTCTCATGCTTGCCGTGCCGGCCCTTGCGGTCGTTGTCTCGGGCTGCTCGGTGGCGGGCCTGCCCGCGTTCAGGCCGGCTCCCGCAATGGTGGCGGCCATCGCGCCGGTGCCGGCGGAACGGGACGAGACCGAGGCCGTGGCCGACGTCGAGACCGAGGCCGAGGTCGAGGTCGCGGCGGTGGCGGACCAGCCGTTCGTGCCGATGGCGTTTGCCGAAGCGCCGCTGCGGGTGCCGACGCCGGTCGACGGGCTGATCTCGAAATACGCATCGCTCTACGACGTGCCGGAATCGCTGATCCGCCGCGTGGTCCAGCGCGAGAGCGGGTTCAACCCCGCGGCGCGGCACGGGCCCTATTACGGGCTGATGCAGATCCGGCACGATACGGCGCGCAGCATGGGCTATGACGGCGGGGCGGCCGGGCTGCTCGATGCCGAGACCAACCTCAGGTACGGCGTCAAGTACCTGCGCGGCGCCTATATCGTCGCCGGCTACAATTCGGACGGCGCGGTGCGCTACTATTCGCGCGGCTACTATTACGACGCAAAGCGCCTCGGCCTCCTCGAGGAGGCGGGCCTGCGCTGAGGCAGGCCGCCGGTCGTCAGCTGGCGATGGCGAGCCGCACCAGTTCGGCGGTGTTGCGGGCGCCGGTCTTTTCCATGATGTGACGCCTGTGCACCTCCACCGTGCGGTAGGAGAGGCCGAGATCGCCCGCGATCTCCTTGTTGGTCAGGCCATCGACGACATATTGCAGGATCTGCCGCTCGCGATAGGTCAGCGTGCCGAAGCCCTTCACGGTCACCGTCGAGGCGCCGCCCTTGGTCTCCTCGACATGGATGTCGCCGCGGAAGATGTCCTGGGCGGCCGACGCCAGCTCGACCGGCGCATAGGGCGGGGAGAAGACGGAACTGGCCCCGCGCTTCATGGCGGCGACCACCATCTCGGCCCGCACATCGGGCGGCGCGAGCAGGAAGGTATGGATGCCCAGGTGCTGGCTGCGGATCGCCTCGAGCGCTTCCAGCGTCGCGGCCGGGTCGCGGCCCTCGTCGCAGAGCGGCAACAGCACCAGGTCCGGCCGGCGCAGCGCCATCAGGCGCGTCAGACCCGTCGCGTCGGGCACCATCGAAACCTGGAAGCCCTGGGCGATGAACTCGTCGCAGAGGCCCTTGGCCAGCTTCTGGTCCGGATGGGTGAGGTACACCAGCCGGTCCCGGTTGAGGTAGGGACGATAGGGGATCGCGTCCGCAAGTCTTTCCACTTGTGCACCTGTGAGTAGGAGGCCAAGGCAGGCGCCGCTGCTGACGGCGCCGATAAAGGCTACGGAATGCCCGTTGCCATGATTCGCATCCACACAAGTATAAGAACACATCCCACGGCTACCTGACAATGCAGCTTGCAAGGTTTCATCGCGTACGGAGCATAAATTGATCACAACCTATCTTGCGCTAGACATTCATAGCGCGATTGCCTCGCGCTGCCGTAACTTGCCATCATTTCGCTACTTCATGCCTAGAAATTGACACGAATTGTCTAAATTACGAGTGCGACTGCACGCTTCCGTACAAATACATGGGCGCCAGGGGGTGGATTTCCTCCGTACCCGGCTTCGTCATCCGGC
>JAEYZJ010000134.1 GCA_023430705.1 Pseudomonadota bacterium
GCAAGTGCCAGTTTGATGACAATGCCCTTAGTGGCAAAGAACGCAGCTCCGGCGAGCGCCAGCACGAAGCCGGCCCACGCATAGTTGCGGTAGTCGAAGCGGGAGGCAGTCGCAGTCCGGGAAGACATATGCAGGTCCAGGTTGGGCCCTGCCACCAGATCACCGGACATTCCCGCGCCTGATGGCGGGACCGGTGAGCGTCGAAGGGTCAGATACGAGCCGTCGCGTCCCGGTCCTCGAAAGGGCCAAGGCAGGTTTTGTCGATAATGAGGATGCTGACGGACATGGCGCGATTGGTACGCCCGAGCCAATGGGCTGTAAAGGCAGACGAACGATGAACGCTGCGTTTCCCGCTCACGCCCGCGGATGCGCGGCGCGATAGGCGTCGAGCAGACGCTCGGTGTCAACCGCGGTATAGATCTGCGTCGTCGAGAGCGAAGCATGGCCGAGCAGTTCCTGGATGGTACGGAGGTCACCGCCCCTGCCCAGAAGGTGCGTCGCGAAGCTGTGCCTGAGCGCGTGAGGCGTGGCTGAGGGCGGCAGTCCGAGCGCCCCGCGCAACTGCTGCATCCTCAACTGGATCAGTCGCGGTGACAGCACCCCTCCCTTCTCGCCGCGGAAGATCGGCTCGCCCGGAGCCACCTTGTAGGGCAGCATGCCCAGGTAGGTATCGATGGCCTGCCGGACGGGGCCGATCAGCGGCACCAGCCGCGTCTTGCCGCCCTTGCCGGTCACTCGCAGAGAGCTCGTATCAAGATCGGCCCGCGTCACCGCCAGCGCCTCCGAGATACGAAGCCCCGCGCCGTAGCACAGCGAGATCACCGCCATGTCCCGCGCCGCGACCCATGGTTTCTCCTCGATCTCGTCGGTGGTCCGGATCGCGGCCTTGGCCTCGAGCACTGTCAGCGCCTTGGGCAAAGAGCGGGTCTGTTTCGGCGTCCGGATCGTGTTCAAAGCTTCGGTGGCCAGAACGGCCTCGCGCTCGAGGAAGGAGAAGAAGCTCTTTATCGCCGAAAGCTCCCGCGCCAGCGAACGGGAACCGAGCCCATCGTTCCGCCGCGCTGCGAGGAAAGCCCGCACGTCCGCGGCCCGCAACCCGCGCAGCATCTCGAGCGACACCTCTCCGCCCATATGAACCGAAAGGAAGCGCACGAACTGTCCGACGTCGCCGAGGTAGGCCTCGAGCGTCTTCGGTGCCAGCCGCCGGACCGCACCCAGCTCGCGCTGCCAGTTGGCGATCTGGGCCTGGAGCCCGGCGTCGGTATGCATGGCGTAGGTCATGCTACGACGCTATCCGCACTCGCGTTAGCACTTGGCTAACTTCCGCGTCTCCCTGGAAGCGCAGTAAGCCCGGATCAGTGTTGCCGCATTGCATCACTACCCGGCTTGTCTTTGCCTTTGCGGCACACGCGAGCGGACCTGCCTTTCCCGCGCCGCAATCGCAACGATATCGGCGGGGTATGTATCGCCTGCTCTCCATTGTGACGTTTTGCGTAGCGCTTCTGGCCCTCGTCAGTCCCAGCGTCGCGACGGGCTTTTGCCTTACGCAGGGTGGCCCTGATGTGGCGGTCGCGGCGTCCGACGGAAGCCCGGCGTCGCTGCCGAACCCGTGCGAAATGCAGGGGGGCAAGCGCATCCTGCCGAGCCGGTCGGACTTCAGCCGGGTCGTGACCGAGTTGCCCCGCGCCACCCTCGCGCAATGGGCACGCGGGCTCGCCGACCAGCCACTGCGCGATGGGCTGGCACCCGCCGCGGAACTTCCTCCGCCCCGGCGCGGTTAAGAGCCCGCGAATTCACCCTCTTCCAGCCTCAGCGGCCACCGCCGCCACCGAGACAATTTGCCATGACTGAACTTCTCCTCGGCCGCCGCGCGCTCCTCGCTGGCGCCGCCAGCCTAGCCGCCCTGTCCCTCGCCGGTTGCGCCACCAACAAGACTTCCCTGCAGGCCGAGACGCCACGCATCCCCGACGACGTCCTCTCGATGTATGCCGCCTTGCCCAACGAGCGCTTCCCGGTCCCGGCGGCCCGGGTCGACCTGATGGAGCCCCAGTACTGGCGCCAGGCAGTGCCCAACCCGACCGGCGAGCGACCCGGCACCATTGTGGTCGATACGACGAACCGCTTCCTCTACCTGACGCGGGACGACGGGATGGCGCTCCGCTACGGCGTCGGAATCGGGCGCGACGGCTTCACCTGGTCGGGTCGGGGCGTTGTTCAGTACAAGCGCGAGTGGCCGACCTGGACCCCGCCGAGCGAGATGATCGCGCGTCAGCCCGAACTCGAGCCCTACCGCAACGGCATGCAGCCCGGCATCGATAACCCGCTCGGTGCCCGCGCGCTCTACATCTTCAAGGACGGGCGCGACACCATCTACCGTGTTCATGGTGCAGGGGATGCGCGCACCATCGGCAAGGCGATCTCGTCGGGCTGCGTCCGCCTGCTGCATCAGGACGTGATCGACCTCTACGAGCGTGTCCCCAACGGAACGCCGATCGTCGTCCTCTAGCCGTTGCGCAAGGAACATGAAGGGCCCGTACCGACGGGCCTTCATTTGAATGTCGCGGACAAAAGTCCCGCGCCAGTCACCAGACGTCCCGGCCGTGGTGCTGGTATCTGCCGTAATCGGCATCCAGCCAACGACCTGGAGGTGCCCGCCTTTCGCAGGCCCTTCCTCTCTTGAGCGGCCACGCAAATGAAA
>JAEYZJ010000136.1 GCA_023430705.1 Pseudomonadota bacterium
AGCTGGAGGACGAACGCGACGATCACCACCATCAGCAGCGAGATCGGCAGGAAGACCTTCCAGCCGATACGCATCAGCTGGTCGTAGCGGTAGCGCGGCACGATCGCTTTGGCCATCGCGAACATGAAGAACACCAGGCAGAGCTTGAGCGTGAACCACACGAGCCCCGGGATCCAGGTGAACGGCGGCAGGTCGAGCGGCGGCGCCCAGCCCCCGAGGAACAGGATCGTCATCATCGAGCACATCAGGATGATGGCGATGTACTCGCCGAGCATGAACAGCAGGTACGGCGTCGATCCGTATTCCACCATGTAGCCCGCAACCAGCTCGGACTCGCCTTCAGGCAGGTCGAACGGCGGGCGATTGGTTTCCGCGAGGGCCGAGATGTAAAAGATCACGAACATCGGGAAAAGCGGCAGCCAGTACCAGTTGAGGACGCTGAGCCACGGCACGCCGAGCATGTGCGCGATCCCGCCGGCCTGCTGGGCCAGCACGATGTCGGTGAGGTTCAGCGAACCCGCGACCAGCAGCACGGTGATGATCACGAGGCCGATCGAGACCTCGTAGCTCACCATCTGCGCGGCCGAGCGCAGCGCGCCGAGGAAGGCGTACTTGCTGTTCGACGACCAGCCGCCAATGATGATCCCGTACACCCCGAGCGAGGAGATCGCGAAGATGTAGAGCACGCCAATGTTGATGTCGGCGAGCGCCCAGCCATGATCGAACGGGATAACGGCATAGGCCGAGAGCGCGAGAATCGAGGTGACGAGCGGCGCGAGCAGGAACAGCGTCTTGTCCGAAGACGCAGGAATCACAGGCTCCTTGAAGACGAACTTCAGGAGGTCCGCGAAGCTCTGCAGCAGGCCGAACGGTCCCACGACGTTGGGACCGCGGCGCACCTGCACCGCCGCCCAGATCTTGCGGTCGGCAAGCAGGACATAGGCGGTGAAGATCAGCAGGGCCACGAGCAGCAGCAGGGCTTTGTAGATGAAACCGACCTGCGTACCCCAACCGAAGATCGGGATACCGAGCAGGTAGTCCAGCGCTGAAACGACGAAATCCATCGGTGTTCCTTACTCTGCAGCCTGGCGGAAGCCGGCCTGCAGCGCGGCGCATTCCCCCATCGTCGCCGACGCGCGGGCGATGGGGTTGGTGAGGTAGAAGTCGGCGACCGGCGAAGCGAAGGTTGCCGACTTGGTCTTGATGGCTGCCTTGGCGAGCCTGCGCACGTCCTCGACCGAGCTGTTGGCGATCTGGTCGAGACGGCCCAGATGCGGGAACTCGGCATAGAGCCGGGCGCGCAGCTGGCTCAGCGAGTTGAACGGCAGGGCCTCGCCCAGCACCGCGGACAGGGCGCGGAAGATGGCCCAGTCTTCCTTGGCATCGCCGGGCGGGAACACGGCGCGCTCGGCGAGTTGCACGCGGCCCTCGGTGTTGACATAGGTGCCGGACTTCTCGGTGTAGGCGGCAGCCGGCAGGATCACGTCGGCGCGGTGCGCACCGGCGTCGCCGTGCGTGCCGACATAGACGACGAACGCCTTACCCATGGCCGACGTGTCGTACTCGTCGGCGCCGAGCAGGAACAGCACGTCCAGCTTGCCCTCGCCGGCAAGGCCGATCTGGTCGGCCGAGCAGACGCCGCCGTCATGCGGCACGAAGCCGATGTCGAGCCCGCCGACGCGGCCGGCGGCGTTGTGGAGCATGGCGAAGCCGTTCCAGCCGTCCTCGACGCCGGCGGCGGTCGCGAGCTTGGCGGCAAGCGCGATGGTGTCGCGGCCGATCTGCTTGGACTTGGCGGCACCGTGCGAGACGGCCCCCTCGCCCACGATGATCAGCGGCTTCTTGGCGCCGGCCAGCACTTCGGCGAAGGCGCCCTGCCCCGCAGCGAGGTCCGCAAGCGCCGCGAAGCCGTTGCCGAGGTAGGTGTACTCGTAGGTGAGGTCAGCCTGGTCGCCGATCACGGCGATCGGCGTGCCCTTGGCGCGCCAGGCCTTGCGGATGCGGGCATTCAGCACCGCCGCTTCCTTGCGCGGGTTGGCGCCCACGATCACGATGGCGTCGGCTTCCTCGATCCCGGCGATGGTCGGGTTGAAGATGTAGGCCGAGCGCGGCATCGACGGGTCGATGCCCGACATGGGCGGACGGCAGTCCGTCATGCCCGAGCCGAGCGAAGTCATCAGCGCCTTCAGCGCATACATGTCCTCGACCGAAGCCAGGTCGCCCGCAATGGCGCCGACCTTGTTGCCGCCGCCCGAGGCCTTGATGGCCCTGGCGACCGCCGCGAAGGCCTCATCCCACGATGCCTGCCGCAGCTTGCCGCCGGTCCGGACATAGGGGCGGTCGAGCCGCTGCGACTTGAGGCCGTCCCAGATGAAGCGGGTCTTGTCCGAGATCCACTCCTCGTTGATCGCCTCGTTGACGCGCGGCAGGATGCGCATCACTTCGCGGCCGCGACTGTCGACGCGGATGTTGGAGCCGACGGCGTCCATGACGTCGATGGACTCGGTCTTGGCCAGCTCCCACGGGCGGGCATGGAAGGCATAGGGCTTGGAGGTCAGCGCGCCGACCGGGCAGAGGTCGATGACGTTGCCCTGCAGCTCGCTGTGCAGCGCCTGCTCGAGGTAAGAGGTGATCTCGGCATCCTCACCGCGGCCGGTGAGGCCCATCTGCGTGATGCCGGCGACTTCGGTGGTGAAGCGGACGCAGCGCGTGCAGTGGATGCAGCGCGTCATCTCGGTCTTCACCAGCGGCCCGAGGTACTTGTCCTCGACGGCGCGCTTGTTCTCCACGTAGCGGCTGGAATCCACGCCATAGGCCATGGCCTGGTCCTGCAGGTCGCACTCGCCGCCCTGGTCGCAGATCGGGCAGTCGAGCGGATGGTTGATCAGCAGGAACTCCATCACGCCTTCGCGGGCCTTCTTGACCATCGGCGTGTTGGTGAACATCT
>JAEYZJ010000236.1 GCA_023430705.1 Pseudomonadota bacterium
CTGCCGATCCCGCCAATGCCGCCGCCACCGAGCTCGACGCCTGGCGCGGTCGCGTCATCTGCGGCGAGGTGCATGACGAGAACTGCTGCGCCCTGCAGGGCTCCGGCCACGCCGGCCTCTTCGGCACGGTCGCCTCGGTCCTCGATCACGCGCACGGCCTGCTCACGGGGAGCGGGGTGTCTCGGGGCGTCGTCGACCTGATGCGCACGCCGGTCGGCGGCAACCGCACGCATGGCTGGGAGCGTCCCCATGAGAACTGGTCCGGGGGCAACCGCAGTTCGGCCGGCACCATCGGCCATACCGGCTTCACCGGAGTGGGGCTCTGGGTCGACTTCGAGCGTGGCCGCGCCTGGACCTTGCTGACCAACCGCGTCCACCCGACCCGGCACGCCGACAGCGGCATCGTCGCCCTGCGCCGTGCGGTCGGCGATCTCGTCAACGCGGAGTAGGGGGGATGGACCCGATCTGGGCCGTGGGCCTGATGACCGGCACCGTGCTCGACGGCAATATCGACGTCGCGCTGCTCAGGACCGATGGCGAAAGCGTCGCCGAGTCTGGCCCCTGTGCGCTGGTGCCGTACCCCCGGCACGTCCGCGATCTGCTTGCCCAGACCCTTGCCGAGGCGCGCCGCTGGAGGTTCGAGGGCCCCGAGCCGGCCATCTTCGCCGAGGCCGAGGCAGCGCTGACCCGCGCCCAGGCCGACGCCGTGCGGGCGCATGTCGAGGCCGCCGGGCTGGCGATGGCCGACATCGGCGTCGTCGGCTTCCATGGCCAGACTGTCCTCCACCGCGCCCCGCAGCCCGGCCGGATCGGCGCCACCCGGCAACTCGGTGACGGGCAGCTGATGCACGATCTGCTCGGCGCGCGGGTGGCCTACGATTTCCGCTCCGCCGACGTCCGCGCGGGCGGGCAGGGGGCGCCGCTCGCCCCCATCTACCATCAGGCGCTGCTGCGCGGGCTCGGGGCCGGTGGCGAGACCGCGGTGCTGAACCTCGGTGGCGTCGGCAACATCACCTGGTGGGACGGCGCGGACCGGCTGATCGCCTTCGACACCGGACCCGGCAACGCGCCCCTCAACGACTTCATGCGTGAACGCGGGCTCGGCGACATGGACCGCGATGGCGCGCTCGCCCGCACCGGCACGGTGGACGAGGTGCGCCTGCAGGAACTGCTCGAGCATCACTATCTCACCGCCCCGCCGCCGAAATCGCTCGATCGCTTCGACTTCACCTCGATCATGGCCGACGGCCTCGACGCGGCGACCGGCGCCGCGACGCTCACCGCCTTCACCGCCGCCGCCGTGGGCATGGGGCTCGACCTTCTGCCCACCCGGCCGGGACGTCTCGTCGTCTGCGGCGGGGGCCGGCGCAACCCGGTGCTGATGGAGATGCTGGAGACCTATGCCCGGGTGGAGGCCGTTCCCGCCGAAGCCGTGGGCTGGCGCGGCGATGCCATCGAGGCCGAATGCTTCGCCTTCCTCGCCGCCCGCGTCGTGCGCGGCCTGCCGATCAGCTTTCCGACCACCACCGGCGCCCCTCATCCGCTCACGGGCGGCCGCGTCGCCGGGTAGTTCAATGTCCGTTCATCGGTGTGGCAGAATCGTGGCCGAATTGCAGCAATAGGCGCTTGGGTGCTGTAATATCAATGACTTAAGAGATCAGGCTCGCCTCGATTGACGGAGCCTTTTTGCGCATCGACCCCCGCCCGGCCATCGCCGCCAACGGCTATCGTCGCCCTTGCATAGAAGTCCCGTCTCGCTATCACTGTAAGCCATGGATCTGCTCGTAAACCTTCATTCCCGCCGCATGGCGGATCTGGCGAGGCGCGTCGAGGGCGTCGCAGCCACCATCCGCGTCGCGCTGCCGCCCGAAATGCACATCGTCCAGGACTGGGTGCGCCGGAACTTCAACGATCACTGGGTCAGCGAACTGACCGTCGCCATGGCGCACCAGCCCCCGGGCTGCCTTGTCGCGACCGTCGATGGCGAACTGGTGGGCTTTGCCTGCTACGACGCGACGGCGCGCGGCTTCTTCGGTCCCACCGGCGTCGCCGAAAGCCAGCGCGGCAAGGGCATCGGTGCCGCGCTTCTCTACCACACGCTCGCTGCCATGAAGGCCCATGGCTATGCCTACGCGGTCATTGGCGGCGTCGGCCCGGTCGAGTTCTATGCCAAGGCGGCTGGAGCCATTCCGATCGCGGCCGGTGACGGCGACGTCTACGCGGGCATGCTTCGTGCGGAGCCGGAGCAGGGGGGCTGATCATGTCCACCCCGCTCGCCTTCTTCGTCGGCGTCGAGGGGCTCGAGCTCACGGCGGACGAGATGGCCTTCCTCACGGAGGCGAACCCCTGCGGCCTGTTCCTCTTTCGCCGCAACATCGACACGCGCGACCAGGTCCGCCGGCTCTGCGCGCAGATCCGCGATGCGCTCGGCCGCCCCGATGCGCCCATCTTCATCGACCAGGAAGGCGGCCGGGTCCAGCGCCTCGACAACGGCAACTTCCCCAGCTTCCGGAGCCTCGGGGAGTTCGGACGCCTCGCGCAGAAGGACCTGGAACTGGCGAGGCACGCGCTGCGCCTTTCCAGCCGGGCGATGGGCGCCATCATGGCGGACCTCACCATCGACAGCGGAACGACCCCCGTCGTCGACCTTTCCCGCCCCGGCACGCATGACGTGATCGGCAACCGCGCGTTCGGCGACGATCCGCAGCTGGTCACGACCCTCGCCCTCGAAGTCATCGACGGCATGCTGGAGGTCGGCTGCCTGCCGATCATCAAGCACATCCCCGGCTATGGTCGGGTGACCGTCGATCCGCACTTCGACTGTCCGGTGGTCGACGCTTCC
>JAEYZJ010000275.1 GCA_023430705.1 Pseudomonadota bacterium
TCACCGGCCGCGTGACCAACATCACCGACTACGGTGCGTTCGTGGAACTGGAGCCGGGCATCGAAGGCCTGATCCACGTCTCCGAGATGAGCTGGACCAAGAAGAACGTCCACCCGGGCAAGATCGTCTCGACCTCGCAGGAAGTCGAAGTGATGGTGCTCGAGGTCGATCCCGAGAAGCGCCGCATCTCGCTGGGCCTCAAGCAGACCCTTGCGAACCCGTGGGAGACCTTCGCCGAGAAGTATCCGCCGGGCTCGACCGTCGAGGGCGAGGTCAAGAACAAGACCGAGTTCGGCCTGTTCATCGGTCTCGATGGCGACGTCGACGGCATGGTGCACCTCTCCGACCTCGACTGGCAGAAGCCGGGCGAGCAGGCGCTCGACGAGTACAACCGGGGCGATGTCGTCCAGGCCAAGGTGCTCGATGTCGACGTCGAGAAGGAGCGCATCTCGCTCGGTATCAAGCAGCTGGCAGTCGGTGACGTGGCCGATGCCGGCGGCGACGGCATCCGCAAGGGTTCGGTCGTCACCGGTACCGTGACCGAAGTCAACGATGGCGGCATCGAAGTGCGCATCAACGACACCGAGATGACGGCCTTCATCCGTCGCGCCGACCTGTCGCGTGACCGCAACGACCAGCGTCCGGAGCGTTTCTCCAAGGGCGAGAAGGTCGACGCGCGCGTCACCCAGTACGACCGCAAGACCTCGCGCATCCAGCTCTCCATCAAGGCGCTTGAAATCGCCGAGGAGAAGGAAGCCGTGGCTGCCTACGGTTCGTCGGACTCGGGCGCTTCGCTCGGCGACATCCTCGGCGCCGCCCTCAAGGGCCGCGACGACAAGTAACACCGGTCGCGGGGGGCATCCCCCCCGCGATCACGAATGCAGGGCTCGCACCGTCGTGTGCGGGCCCTTTGTTTGGGGAAAGCCTGATGGTCCTGAAGGATGTCGCCTGGCGTGCCATGACCGCCTACGACCTGCCCGCGGTGCAGGGGATCGCCGACACCGTTCATGTCGATTTCTTCGAGTCGCCCGAGGTGCTCGCCGAGCGCCTGAAGCTCTACCAGAACGGCTGCTACCTGCTCGAGGTGGGCGAAAAGCCCGCCGGCTACGTGCTGAGCCATCCCTGGACCTACGGCTCGCTGCCGCCGCTCAATACCCTGCTGAAGCGGCTGCCCGCCGAACCCGACACCTATTACCTGCACGATCTCTGCCTGTTGCCCGTCACGCGCCGCATCGGCGCCGCCTCCCGGATCGTCGAGGCGCTGGCCAAGCACGCGCGCGCCGAAGGCTATCCGACCATGACGCTGGTCGCGGTCAACGGCTCGATCCCGTTCTGGGAGCGGCACGGCTTCGTGGCGACCGAGGTCCCCGAGCTCTACGGCAAGCTGCTGAGCTACGAGGAATCGGCGCGCTACATGGTGCGCGAAGTCCCCTGATCAGCGGAAGAACCGGTAGCCCCCGTCCGCGTCCCGGCGGAGGCCGAGGTCTTCGAGTTCGGAGGCGCGCATTCCGTCGAGATAGGCGCCATCGGAGCGGTGCGTCGTGAGGCCGGCAAAGGCAGCCGCGACGGTGCCGAGAACGCGCCTGGCGACGTGCAGCAGGCCGGTGCGGGGCTTGGGCTGGTAGAGCATTTCGTCTCTCCTCGGATCTGATGCGAGGATCATCGCCCGCCGCGCCGCGGCAGTCCTTGGGGCAAACCTGAAGAGTCCTGATGCAGTCCTGATCGACGGGACTCGCGCGCCTGTTCTATGATGGTGCAATGGAAAAGCGCTTCGGCGATTACCGGCTCAAACCGCGCGAACGCGAACTCGTCGGCCCCGAGGGACCGATAGAGCTGTCGGGACGCTCGTTCGACCTGCTCGAAACCCTGCTGCAGCAGCCCAACCAGCTGCTCGACAAATCCGCACTGTTCGATGCCGTCTGGCCGGGTGTGGTGGTCGAAGAAAATACGCTGCAGGTCCATATGTCGGCGCTGCGCAGGGCGCTCGGCCCCGGCTTCGTCGCCACCGTGCATGGCCGCGGCTACAAATATGTTGGCCCCCAGCCGGTCGAGGACGAGGATGCCGTGGCTGTCCGCGCCGCCGGCAGCGCCGGCAATATCGGCCGCTACCGCGCCGATTGCGTTGCCCGCGACATCGAGATCGAGGCAGTCGGCCGGCTGCTCCACCAGCACCGGCTGGTCAGCATCGTCGGCCCGGGCGGCGTGGGCAAGACCACCCTGGCCGTCGCCGTCGCCTCTGGCCTCGCCGAGGAGGCCAATGCGGGCATCTGGATGGTGGACCTCGCGTCGCTGAGCAGCGGCGAGTTCATCGAAAGCGTACTGATCCAGACCCTCGGCGTGCCGTTCCGCGCCGGCACGCGCGCCATCCAGTCGATCGTCGATCACCTGCGGCCGACCGAGACCGTGCTGGTCATCGACAATTGCGAGCATGTGCGCGGCGCCGCTGCCCGGGTCATCCGCACGCTGACCGCCGAGTGCCCCGGTATCCGCATCCTCGCCACCTCGCAGGTGCCGCTGTCGCTGCCCGAGGAGCATGTCTTCAAGCTGCTGCCCTTCGCGGTGGAGGAGGAGGGCGGCTCGGCCGGCGCGGCATCGGCCCAGTTCCTCGCCTATTGCTACGAAATCTTCGGCGAGAAGCTGTCGGAGGACGAACTGCCCGTCGTCGCCCGCCTGTGCCGCCGTCTCGATGGCGTGGCGCTGGCGATCCAGATGGCCGCTGCGCGCGCCGCCACTGTCGGCATCGAGACCGTCGACCGGCAGCTCGAACTGCAACTGGCGAGCCTCGAGGCCGACTGGGATCCGGCGCTGCCGCGCCACCGCTCGCTCGCCGCGTCCCTGGCCTGGAGCTACGAGCTGCTGGCGCCGGAAGACCAGCGCACCCTGCGGGCCCTCGGCGTGTTCCACGGCAGTTTCTCCATCGGTGCCGCCAACGCGGTGGCCGGGGAGGGCTCGGAGCTGCGGGTCGCCGAACTGGTGCGCCGCTCGCTGGTGGTGCGCGACGGACAGGATCGCACACGCTACCGGCTGCTTGATTCGACCCGCCACTTCGCCCTCGACAAGCTGGCCGAGGCGGGCGAGGACGTCGCCACGCGGAACCTCCACGCCGCCCATGTGCGCGACCATTTCAACGCCGGCATCGCGCTCTGGGAGACGCTGCCCGACACGCGCTGGGACCAGACCTACCTGGCGGATGGCGACAATCTGCGGGCCGCGCTGGCCTGGACCAAGAACCGCGCCGACTGGCAGACCTATGTCGACATCGCCGCCAGCTCCTATCGCTATTTCATCGAGGAACAGCTCGGCGCCGAGGGCCTGCAGACCATCGAGGCCGGCATGTCGCTGATCGGCTCGGTCACGACCGGGTCGGCGGCGCAGCTGCAGCTGGGGCTAGGCGAAATCTGCCGCTTCAATGCCATGGATGTGCGGGCCCGACAGGCGCTAGAGCCGGCCGTCGCCTATTTCCGCACCTCCGGCGACCAGTTGCGCTATGCGCAGTCGCTGCTGCTGCTGAGCTGGATCACCATCTTTTTCCGCCAGCCCCAGGAGTCCGCGCCGCTGGTCCGCGAGCTCGAGGCGCTGCTGCCCGCCCTGCCAACCTCGAAGGTCAAGGCCTGGGGCCTTGTCGCCATCGGTACGCAGCTGTGGTTCGAGAGCGACGGCAAGGCGGGGCTCGCCCGCGCCGAAGCCGGCCTCGCCATGCACGAGCAGGTGGGCAACCCGAAGGGCCGTTTCCGCTCCGCCATCAACCTTTGCGAAATGCTGCATCGGGGCGACGACACCGCGCGAGCACTGCGCATCGCCGAGCAAGTGCTGCCAGACCTGCGCCGCGATGGCAGCTCGCTGCAGCTGTGCATCATGCTCACCAACATGGGCGCCTACAACTTCGCTCTCGGCAATCCCGATGCCGCCGAGGCGCCGCTGCGCGAAGCCGCCCGGGTGGTGCCGCGCGATGGCGGACACTGGCACTGGTGCCTGCTGCAGGGCATGGCCGAACTGGCCGCCAACCGCGGTGCCCACATGGATGCCGCGCTGATGCTGGGTTTCGCCGACCAGTGCTTCGAGGGCTGGGTCGATGGCCGGCAGGCGACCGAGGAGAGCCAGCGCAACCGGCTGATCGCGCTGCTCGGGCGGGCGCTGCCGGATGGCGAGCTGGAGCGGCTGCTGCAGCAGGGCAGGGGGCTGAGCCTGTTCGAAGCCGATCACCTCGCCGGCTTCAGCGGCGCCGAGCGCCCGCGTCTGGCGCTGTAGCGCCGCCTTGCTTTTGCGCGCCATGCCGGGCTACCTCCTCTGCAATCCTTTCGGCTCGAGGCCAAGATGACCGATATGCCCGGAGATCCCGCCCACCTCATCCCCGCCAACCGGATGCTGCGCCGCTCGCGCCGCACCTGGCGGGTGCTGTTCTTCCTCGCGCTGGCCGCCGCCGTCCTCGCGCTGCTGGGCCGCTTCGCGATGGAGGGCGCCGCGCCCGGCGACCGGATTGCCCGCGTCACGATCAACGGCACCATCGTCACCGACCGCGACCGGCTGAAGGTGCTGAACGAGCTGGCCGAAAACGACGCGGTCAAGGCGGTCATCGTCTCGATCAACTCCCCGGGCGGCAGCACCGCCGGCGGCGAGGAGCTCTACGAGGCCATCGGCGCGCTGCGTGGCAAGAAGCCGGTGGTCGCCACCATCAACGAACTGGGCGCCTCGGCCGCCTACATGGCTGCCATAGCGACGGACCGCATCTATGCCCGGCGCCTTTCGATCGTCGGCTCGATCGGCGTGCTGTACCAGCATGTCGACGCCGGCAAGCTCCTCAACACCATCGGCGTCGACCTCGACAAGGTCGCGACCGGCGCGCTCAAGGCGGAGCCGGACATCGACGAGCCGCTGGTGGGGGAGGTGCGCGCCTCGCTCCAGGAGCTGGTCAACGACTCGTTCCAGTGGTTCGTCGACATCGTCTCGGAGCGTCGCGGCATCCCGCGTCCCGAGACGCTCGCCCTGTCGGATGGCCGCATCATCACCGGCCGCCAGGGCCTCGAGACGCACCTCATCGACGCCATCGGCGGCGAGGCGGAGGCCATCGCCTGGCTCGAGGCGGACCACGATGTCGCAGCCGACCTGCCCGTCATCGATTACTTCCCCAGGCCCGATGCGGGCTGGGGCGGCCTCGGCCGCTGGCTTGGCCAGGGCGCGGCCCAGATGGTACGTTCGAGCATGGGCGAGGCGATGTCGCTTGACGGGTTGGTCTCGCTTTGGCACGCTCAGGCGTCGATGTGACACCCATCGTCCGTAAGGAGCGCCGGGGACCGGTATGATCAAATCCGAGCTCGTGCAGCGACTGGCCGAAGAGAACCCGCACCTGTTCCAGCGGGATATCGAGAACATAGTCAACGCCATCCTCGATGAAGTCGGGGACGCGATGGCGCGTGGCGACCGGGTGGAATTGCGGGGCTTTGGGGCCTTCTCGGTGAAGAATCGCCCGGCTCGCGTCGGGCGCAATCCGAGGACCGGCGAAACCGTGGATGTGGGCGAGAAATACGTGCCGCAGTTCAAGGCCGGCAAGGAAATCCGAGAGCGGATCAATCGCGCGGGATGATGTCTGGCATTTCCCATGATTAGGCGGATCGTCGGTTGGTTTGTGCTGGTGCCGCTGTGCGCGGCACTGATCGTGTTCGCGCTCGCCAACCGCCAGCTCGTCGTCGTCAATTTCAATCCGCTCGCGCCGGTGGATGCACTGACCACCCCCGGCGTCGGCGTGCCTCTCTTCCTCGTGCTGTTCGCAGTGCTGCTGGTCGGGGTGCTGCTGGGTGGCGTCGCCACCTGGTTCGCCCAGGGACCCCATCGCCGCGACGAGCGCCATTTCAAACGCGAGACCGAGCGCCTGCACCGCGAACTGGAAGTCGCGCGGCGCTCCCCCGAAACGCCATCCGCGCTCGGCGCCGAAGACTTCGCCCACACCAGCTGAACCTAGACCCCCATGCCCGACCCCCTAGTCGTCAAGATCTGCGGCATCAAGACGCCCGCACTGCTCGATGCCGCGATCGATGCCGGCGCCGATATCGTGGGCTTCATGTTCGTGGAGCGCAGCCCGCGCTACGTCCCGCTCGAGGCCATGCAGGAGCTGATCTCGCTCGCCCGCGGCCGCGTCGAGACCTGCGTGGTGATGGTCAACCCCGACAACTCGACGGTCATGGAAGTGGCCGCGCTGTCGCCCGACTGGATCCAGCTCCACGGCCCGGAGACGCCGCACCGCGTCGAGGCCATCCGCGACGAGGCCGGCATCGCCGTGATCAAGGCGCTCTCGATCGGCAGCGCCGGCGATGTCGCCCGTGTCGCCGAGTTCGCCGACGTGGCCGACAGCCTGCTGCTCGACGCCAAGCCGCCCAAGGGCGCCGAGCGCACGGGCGGGCATGGAATTGCCTTCGACTGGACGCTGCTCAAGGCGCTTGACCCCGGCCTTCCGTTCATGCTTTCCGGTGGGCTCACGCCCGCGACGGTGGGGGATGCGATCAGGGCCGTGCGGCCGATGGGCGTCGATGTGTCGTCGGGCGTCGAGACCGGACCGGGCATCAAGGATCCGGCGCTGATCAGGGCCTTCATCGACAGCGCGCGGGCCGCGCACCAATAGGAGCTAGCGACAAGTGACTGCGACCGGGGCCAATTCCCTTCGCAACGGCCCCGACGAGCAGGGTCGTTTCGGTCTTTACGGCGGGCGCTTCGTCGCCGAGACGCTGATGCCGCTGATCCTCGACCTCGAGAAGGCCTATCGCGCCGCGCAGGCGGACCCCGAGTTCCAGGCCCAGATCAGGCACCTCGCCACCCACTATGTCGGCCGGCCCTCGCCGCTCTACTTCGCCGAGCGCCTCACCGAGCATCTGGGCGGCGCCAGGGTCTACTTCAAGCGCGAGGAGCTGAACCACACCGGCTCGCACAAGATCAACAACACGCTCGGCCAGATCCTGCTCGCGAGGCGCATGGGCAAGACCCGCATCATCGCCGAGACCGGGGCCGGCCAGCACGGTGTCGCCACCGCGACGGTATGCGCGAAGTTCGACCTGCCCTGCGTCGT
>JAEYZJ010000302.1 GCA_023430705.1 Pseudomonadota bacterium
TTGTAGTGAGGGCGCCACTGACGACATGCATCTGGTGAGCACCGGCATCGCCACACCGCCCCCTCGCCCCTCCGGGGACGGGCTGGGGTGAGGGGCAGCCAGGCAAAACGGACCTGACCAATGAAACTCGGCTTCAACCTCCTGCTCTGGACCACCCACGTCACCGACGAGCACCTGCCCATCCTCGAGCGCCTGAAGGCCACCGGCTATGACGGCGTCGAGGTCCCGATGTTCGAGGGGACGCCGGATCATTACGAGCGTCTCGGGGCGCGGCTGCGCGATATCGGGCTTGCCGCCACCGGTGTCGGTGTCATTGCCGGGGGCAACGCCATCTCTGCCGATTATGCGCAGCGGGCCGGCGCGCTCGCGCATCTCCACTGGCTCGCCGACTGCACCGCGGCGATCGGCGGCACGCTGGTCTGCGGCCCGTTCCACCAGCCGCTCGGCGAGTTCTCCGGCCGCGGCCCCACCGCCGATGAGATCCGCTGGTGCACGGACGTGCACAAGCAGGCCGCCCAGCATGCCGCGCGCCAGGGCGTCGCCCTGTCGGTCGAACCGCTCAACCGTTTCGAGTGCTACTTCCTCAACACCATGGAGCAGGCGGCGAGCCTCGTGCGCGGCGTCGATGAGCCGAACTACGGCTACCTCTTCGACACCTTCCACACCAACATCGAGGAGAACGCCGTACCTCCGCTGATCGCCTCGACCATCGCCCAGATCAATCACGTCCACATCAGCGAGAACAACCGCGGCGTGCCGGGCGCGGGCCACATCGATTTCCAGTCGGTCTTCAATGCGCTGAGGGGGGCAGGCTATGACGGCTGGCTGACCATCGAGGCCTTCGGCTCCGCCCTGCCGGACCTCGTCGCGGCCACCAGGATCTGGCGGCCGGTCTTTGCCAGCGAGGCCGACGTCTATGAGAAGGGCTTCCGCCTGATGCGGGAGGGCTGGGATCGGGCCGCCTGATCGGCTCCTGCCGGCGAGAAGGGAAGCTGGCGGACGTGCGAAGGGCGCGCATCCGCCCTTCCTCCCACTTCCCCTAACCCCTTACCTCCCCTAAACCTTCCTCGCAAAACTCGAGGAGGAAATCGCATGCCCAAGCTCAACCTGCTGTCCGGCTCCTACACCGGCCCCGGCGGCGCCGGCCTGAAGCTGTTGAGCTTCGACACCGATACCGGTGGCTTCGCGCTGGTCCGCGAATATGCCGGTACTCCCGATGTCTCGTGGATCGCCTACGCTCCTGCCACGCGCACCGTCTACGTCACCGACGAGATGTCGGCGCAGGTCGGTGCATTCACGATCGGCGCCGACCTCGGCGGCGTCACGCCGCTCGGCTACCAGCCGACCGGCGCCAGGTACCCGTGCTACATCCGGCTGAGCCCCGAGGGCGACAGCCTCGCCGCCGCCAACTATGGCGACGATTCCGTGCCCGTCTTTGCCATCGACGCCGCAACGGGTGCTCTCAGGCCCGATCCCACGGTGCTGCGCAGCGCCCATGCCCAGGAGGCCGGTCACGCCCACTGGACCCAGTGGTCGCCCGAAGGCGATCGCCTCTATGCTGTCGATCTGGGCCACGACGAGGTGCGCTTCTTCCCCCGTGCCGGCGCCAGCCTTGGCAGCGAGCCGGTCACCGCTTTCACCCTGCCCAAGGGCTCGGGGCCGCGTCACCTCGCTTTCCATCCCGACGGCCGGTTCGCCTATCTCTTCACCGAGTACGCCGAGACCGTCACCGCGCTGCGTCGCGAGAGCGACGGTCGTCTCACGGAGATCAACACGCTCTCGGCGCTGCCCGCTGATTTCGCCGGGGAGTCGACCGGCGCGCATATCCAGGTCAACCCCGCCGGCACCGTGGTCTATGTCAGCAACCGCGGGCACAACTCGATCACTGCCTTCGCCATCGGCGCCGACGGCAGCATCAGCCTCAAGCAGAACATTTCCTGCGGTGGCAACTGGCCGCGGTTCTTCCTGCTGCTTGGCAACCACCTGATCGTCGCGAACCAGGAAAGCGAGGATCTGGTCACCTTCGCCGTCGCCGCCGACGGCACCCTCAGCCCCACCGGCCAGGTGTTCAAGCTCCAGAAGCCGGTCGCGCTGCTGCAGATTTAGCGCTGCGAGGCGTCTCCCTCCGGCCGGGCTGGAGGGAGACAGCGGCGTGCCCCATCCCCGCCCCATCCACCGTCACGCCCGGAGCGCAAAGCCCGGCGACCAGGCGGCGCCCCGACAGCCGGAGCCGCGGGGTCAAGAGCCTCGAACGGCTGCTTCCCTATCGCACCTTGCCCATGTCGGGCAGGAACACGGTCAGCAGTCCCGCGATCGGCATGAACGAACAGAGCCAGTAGACGAACTCGACGCTGGTCTGGTCCGCGATCGCGCCAAGCGCTGCCGCGGCAATGCCGCCGGCACCGAACGCGAAACCGAAGAAGATGCCCGCGATCATCCCGACCCGGCCCGGCATCAGTTCCTGCGCGAACACGACGATGGCCGAAAAGGCCGACGAGAAGATCAATCCGATGATCACCGTCAGGACCACGGTCCAGGTGAGATCGGCGTAGGGCAGCGCCAGCGTGAACGGCAGGACGCCGAGGATCGAGAACCAGATCACGAACTTGGCCCCGAACCGGTCGCCGATCGGCCCGCCCACGAACACGCCCAGCGCCGAGGCCCCGAGGTAGACGAAGAGCAGCAGTTGCGCGTCCTGCACCCCGACCCCGAACTTGTCGATCAGGAAGAACGTGTAATAGCTCGAGAGGCTCGCCATATAGGCGTTCTTGGTCAGCGTCAGCACGGTGAGCACGGTCAGGGCGATCATCGTGGTGCGCCTGTCGAAGGGCAGCGCGGTGCTGGCCGGCGCCTTGCCGGCATTGGCCCGGCGGTGCTCGGCATACCAGTGCCCGACGCGGGTGAGGATGAACATTCCCACCAGCGAGCCGATGGCGAACAGGCTGACGCTCCACTGCCCGCGCGGCAGCACCACGAACGCCGCCAGCAGCGGCCCGATGGCCGCCCCGGCATTGCCGCCTACCTGGAACAGCGATTGCGCCAGCCCGTGCCGGCCGCCCGAGGCGAGCCGCGCGACCCGGCTCGACTCCGGGTGGAAGATTGCCGAGCCGAGC
>JAEYZJ010000023.1 GCA_023430705.1 Pseudomonadota bacterium
TGTCCGTTTCCTTGACGGCCTCGACGACGCAGACCCAAGCCTCGGCGCCACAGCAGAAGCAGCCGAACCGCTTCGTGCGATAGTCCGCGTCGAGCAGGCCCGTAAGGGGCAGGGTGGCGTAGCGTCGGCAGGTGTCGCACCGCACCCACATAGGCCCGAAAGTCTTTTGCAAAGCACGAAAGGTGAAGGGCTTGAAGGGCCACGGCGCGGTCATGATCGACGGTAACGTCAGAGGCCGGTGCCGGTCTCGTGCATGCACGTGCTGGCGCGGTGCAGTGCATGCAAACTGCTTTGCGCTTGACGCAAGGCATTTTGCGATTGAGGGGGCTATCCCCGACGCCTTGAGCGATGCACCCTCTCTTGAGGACCCACCAAACACCGATAGCCGACGCCGCTCCGGCCGGTTCTCACCGATTACGACATGGACCACTTAGTGAGGTATCTTCGGCTTCTCGATGCCGATGCAGACGAAGCCGATTGACGGGAAGTAGCTACGATCGTGCTGGATCTCGACGTTGAAAGCGATCCGGAGAGCAGCAGGCGCATCTGGGAAAGTCACCTGTCGCGCGCCAAGTGGATGACCACGACCGGATATCGCCACTTGGTGCGCGGCGGCCCGCCTCGCTAGAGCCGCGCAACCATAGGGGGCACACGGGCCGCCGGAGCTGGCAGCCGAGATAATGAGTGCGTATTCCGATGAAGTCGGCCGGGCATTCCGGCTGATGTCGGCCACCTGATTCCGATCGAAGCCGGCCGGGTATTCCGATTGATGTCGGCCGGGGTGGCGGGCGCCTCTGGTCGTTTGTCGTTTGCCATCGCTGTGGTTGTGCGGTCAAGCGGCGGCCTGGGGAGCAGCGAGCTTTCGGCGCAGCGAGTCGCCCTTGAGCTTGAGGCGATGGGCGTTGTGGACGATGCGGTCGAGGATGGCATCGGCGATGGTCGGCTCGCCGATGACGTCGTGCCATCGGTCGACGGGTATCTGGCTGGTGATGAGGGTGGCGCCGGTTCCGTGGCGCTCCTCGACGATCTCGAGAAGGTCACGACGCTGGTCGGGTCCGAACGGCTCCAGCCCCCAGTCGTCGAGGATGAGCAACCTGACCTTGCCGAGCCTCTTCATCAGCCTGCGATAGCGGCCGTCGCCGCGGGCGAGCGCGAGCTCGGGGAACAGCTTGGGGACGCGCTGATAGAGGACGGAGCGGTTGTCGCGACAGGCCTTGTTGCCGAGCGCGCAGGCGAGCCACGATTTGCCGACACCGGTGGGGCCTTCGATGATGAGGTTGTGCGGCGCCTCGATCCAGTCGCCGGCGATGAGGCGCTGGAACAGCGATCGATCGAGGCCGCGCGCAGCGCGATAGTCGACATCCTCGATGGTGGCGCGTTGGCGGAGCTTGGCATGGCGCAGCCTGGCGGTGAGCTGGCGGTTGGATCGCTCGGTGGCCTCGCGGTCGAGCAGCAGGGCGAGCCACTCGGCATGGCCGAGGCCTTCGGCGCTTTGGTTGTTCAGCAGCTCGGTGAAGGCGCGGGCCATGCCGGCGAGGCCGAGCTTGACGAGCTGATCGATGGTGGGATGGGTGAGCAAGGTCTTTGTCCTCAGTGGTAGTAGCGGGAACCGCGGATGTTGGGATGGTCGAGCGGCAGCTCGGGCGCCTGGGCCGTCCGCGGCAGCGGCTGGCGATCGAGGCCGTTTGTGAGGATGGAGTTGATCGAGCCGTAGGAACGGGCGCCGATCTCGAGGCCTCGTTTGCAGGCGGCCTCGAGGCGATCGACGCCGTAGTGACGGGCGAGCCGCAGGATGCCGAGGCCGGCGCGGAAGCCCTGCTCGGGATGAGGCCGGCTGCGCAGGATCACGTCGACCAGGGTGGCGGTGTCCGGCCCGATGGCGGTAGCCTCGCGCTGGATGCGCTCGTGTGTCCAGCCGGCGTGACGACGATGCGAGCTCGGCATGTGCTCTGTCACGGTGGTGTGGCGGCCACGGGCACCGCCCAGCAGGTGACAGGCGACACGCTCGCCCTTGTGGAACAGCTCGACGGTGCGCTGGGTGATGCGCGCCTCGACCTGCTGGCGCAGCAGGCGGTGCGGCACCGAGTAGTAATGGCCGTCGATGTCGACGTGGTAGTCGAGCGCGACGCGGCGCTGGCGCCACTCGGCGTAGACGTAAGCCTCGGCCGGCAGCGCGCCGAGCGCCGGGCGATCGAGCTCGTCGAACAGCTGGCGGCGGCTGACGCCCAGCCGGCGCATCGGCCGGCCGTTGAGATCGTCGAGCAACGTCCTGATCGCGGCGTTGAGCTCGGCCAGCGCGAAGAAGCGCTGATCGCGCAAGCGGGCCAGGATCCAGCGCTCGACCACCTGCACGCCGACCTCGACCTTGGCCTTGTCGCGTGGCCGTCGCGGCCGCGCCGGCAGGATCGCCGTGCCGTAGTGAGTGGCGAAGTCCTGGTAGGTCGGGTTGAGCCCCGGCTCGTGCCAGTTGGCCTGGAGCACGCCGGCCTTGAGGTTGTCGGGCACGATCTGGCGCGGCACGCCGTCGAAGAACGTCAGTGCACGTACGTGCGCGCCGATCCAGTCGGGCAGCGTCTGCGTCCAGGTCGCCTCGGCCCAGGTGTAGCTCGACGCGCCCAGCACGGCGACGAAGACCTGGGCGGTGCGCACCTCGCCGGTGCGGCCGTCGACCAGCTCGACGGTCTGGCCGGCGTAGTCGACGAACAGCCGCTCGCCGGCCGGATGGACCTGCCGCATGGTTGGCGACAGCCGGCTCTCCCACGCCTCGTAGAGCTCGCAGAAGCGCGAATAGCCGTAGCCTTCAGGGGCTGCCGCCCGATACTCCTGCCACAGCAGCATCAGGGTGACGCCCGCACGGCGCAGCTCGCGATGCAGGCTCGCCCAGTCCGGCTCGGGCTTGCGCCGAGCCCCCGCCGCCGGGCCGCCACGCACGAACAGCAGCGCCTCCAGCGCCGTGTCCGTCAGCCCCTCCGGCAACGGCCACTTCAGCCCGGCCGCTACCGCCCGGCCGGCATAGTCGCTCACTGTGCTCCGCGCCAAGCGCGTGCTGCGCGCGATCGCCCGGTCGCTCAACCCCTCGGCCCTGAGCCGCAATATCTCCCTGACACTACGCATCGGCACTCTCTCGGCTGGCATCGGCTCTCCCCTGCTGCAGGCCGGGGAGCCTATGCGGTTCAACCAGAGATCGAGCGCCCGCCCCCCACAGGGTGGCCGACTTCAAATCGGAATCGGTGGCCGACTTCCGTCGGAACGGGTGGCCGACTTCAAATCGGAATCAGCGGCCGGCTTCAAACCGGAATGGGTGGCCGACTTGCCTCGGAATCCGCA
>JAEYZJ010000150.1 GCA_023430705.1 Pseudomonadota bacterium
GGGGACGCCGGCCGCACGCGTTCCCTGATCCCTGCTTCGGCCCGCACGGGTTCGGCCACCGGCTCACGCTGGACCTCGGGCGCGAGGGGCTCGGCCCGCAGCGTCCGGGCGCGCCGGAAACGCCGGCGCAGGCGGGCCCGCTCGATCGTCGAATAGAGCATGAGCAGCAGCATGCTGAGGCCGACGCCCAGCCCCAGCCCCACGATCATCCAGACGATTGCATCAAGGCTCATGCGGCCCGGCTCCACGCTACAGACACAGCCATCCGGCCTTGAGGTTTCCTAGAGTGTTTTGGCTTCACGGTGCAAATCTTTCAGCTGCGATAACGGATTATGGCAGAAGCGCGGATGCGGCATGCTAAGAGGTTGTTGCCCATGAGCGTCGGCGCCAAGTCCTGAGACCATGTCCATGAAGCATGTCCGTTCCCGTCCATTGCTGCCCGATGTGGTGCGTGCGCAGATGCGCCGGATGATCGTCGGCGGCGAGTTCCCGCCCGGCACCCGGCTCCCCAACGAGGACGCATTGTGCGCCCAGTTCGGCGTGAGCCGCATCACGCTGCGCGAGGCCGTGCGCGGGCTCATCGAGGACGGCTATGTCACCCGCCGCCAGGGCGCCGGCACCTTCGTCAACGAAGGACCGCTGCTGCGCAATTCGCTCGACACCAATTTCAGCTACACCGACTATCTCGAGAGCATCGGTGTCCGCGCGACAAAGCAACTGCTCGACGCCCGCTCGGCGCGGGCCGCCGCCGATGTCGCCGCGGACCTCGGGCTCGCCCCCGGCAGCGAGATCACCGTCATCCGCCGCGTCCGCAGCGCCGACGGCAGGCCGGCGGTCTATTCCATCGACAGCCTGCCGGCCGCTCTCGCCGACGCGACCCGGGACCTCGAGGCCTTCACCGGCTCGCTCTATCGCCTGCTGTCGCAGCGCGGCCACGACATCGACCATGCCCGCGCCGTGCTCTCTCCGGTCGTCGCCGATGCGGAACTGGCGGAAATCCTCGAGGTGGCGCCGGGCACGCCCCTTCAGCACATCAGGCAGGTGGACCACGACCTCGCCGGCCGTCCGGTCATGCATTCGCTCGAATGGCACGTGCCCTCGGTGATCGAGCTGCGCGTCTACCGGCGCGGGCCGGGCCGGGTCGAGGCCTGAGCCGCGTCAGCCGCTCAGCTTGCTGCGCAGCTCGTCCAGTTCGAGGATGCAGCGGTCGATCTCGGACTTCAGCGACCGCTTCTCGCTGGACGTCAGCGCCGGGCGCGGGCGCCCGATGATGTCGCGCAACGTCGCGATTTCGCGCTTCAACTTGGCAATCTCGCTCGTCGCCTGCATCCGGGCCTCCGTTCATTGCGTCTTCTGGCCCGACAGCAGCAGCCGGCGCAAGGGTTGGCGCAACGAAAAGCCCGCCCGGCGGAACCGGACGGGCTCGGCATTGTGGTGCCGCAGGCTGGCCTATTCGGTCGCAGCCACGACGATGCCGGGCGAGTAGACGACCTTGCGGTCGCTCAGGTCGACGAACCAGACACGGTCGTTGGTGTAGAAGTAGCCGTGGTCGGGATCGCCATCGATCACGTGCAGCTGCACCGTTTCGGGCACGACATAGCCGACGTCGAGGTTGCCTTCGATCACCACCGGTTCGGTGGGGTGGACGCGCACATACTCGACGGAAGCCTCGTTGACGGCCGAAGCGCCGATCACGGCACCGGTGAAGCCGCCGATGATCGCACCGATCGGCCCGAAGATCAGGCCGCCCGCGACCGCACCGCTGACGCCGCCGGCCGTGCCGCCAACGGCGGTGCCGGCATCGCTTTGCGCCAGTACCGGAGCGGCACCGAGCATGAGGATTGCAGTCGAGGCGAGGAGAAGTCTCTTCATTTTTATTACTCCCGAGCTTTGTTGTGCTCGGGGAAGGTAAGCCCGCAGGCCCGAATCGGTTCCCGGATCCGTGATCAGGCCAGTTCGATCGGGATCCAATCCTGCGCGGCGCGGGCGCTCTCGGCCCGCATCGGCTTGCCGTTCTCGTTGCGCAGCACAGTGTCGACCACATAGACCCGCTTCAGGACCTTCGCCGCGGCAAGACCCCGGGCCGCGACCTCGCGGATCGCGGCGGCGTCCGCGGGGTTCGCCCCGGGCCGGAGCGAAACCACCGCCGCCAGCACGTCCGCACCGGCTTCGTCCTTGGCGATGAAGCAGTAGCCGTCGTCCACGTCGGCATGGAGCTGCAGCACTTCGTCGAGGTCGGCGGCGTTGAGCTTCAGCCCGGCGAGGTTGATGACCTCTCCGGTCCGGCCGGTGATGTAGAGCGCGCCCGCCGCACCGACACGGCCGAGGTCCCCCGGCGTGAACCAGCCGTCGCGGAACAGGGATCGGGTCAGCTCCGGCTCGCCGAGATAGCCCGAGATCATGCCCGCGGCCCGGACCCTGACGATCCCTTCGCTGCCGGTGGGAACCGGCTCTCCGGCCTGGTCGACGATATCGAAGGCGGCGCCGTCCATGGCCGGTCCGGCCGAGCCGTCGAACGAGGCCGCATCGAAGAACTGCGCCAGCGCCACGGCGCCCGCTTCGGTGGAACCGTAGAGCACCTGCACTTCCTCGAAGTACCCGAACAGGTGCTCGACGAACCGGCGCGTCACCGCCGCCCCGGTCAGGCGGCAGGAGCGGATCCGAACGGGCGGCGGCGACTTGCCCTTGAGGAACGCGACGAGATGGGACGGAGAGCCCATGACGCGGTTGACCCCGAGCTCCGGCAGCCGCTCGAGGGAGGTGGTGCTGACATTGGTGCCGCCGTGAAAGAGGTTTCCCAGCCGTGGCCTGATGCCGACATAGCTCACCGGCTCGAACAGGCTGCACAGCGTCATCGGCTTGCCGTCCACGAGGTCGGCATTGTCGACGACCCGCCGCCAGGCCTGCGCGTAGGTGAGCGGCATGTGCTTGGGCCGGCCCGTGGTCCCCGACGAATGCGCGATCAGCCACATGTCGTCGGCGCTCGCATGGCCGTCGAAGTCGCTGAGATCGGCGAGACGCGTGGGCGGCGCCTCGAACCAGGCCCGGGTGAACTCGTATGCGCCGGCCTCGCTTTCGCCCATCCCGGCAAAGACGTGCGTGGGCCGCGGCACGTAGCCCGGCAGTCCGCGGGGACGGCCGCCAATCCACTTGGCCCCGAGCAGCGCCACCGCCGTGGCGGCGACCACGGCGACCAGCGGGCTCTTGAGCTGGAACCCGATCGTCGAGCTGCGATCGACCCCGAACTCGCGCATCCTGCGGGCAAAATGCACGGTGAGATCGGCAAATCGCTGATAGCTGACCTGCGCGTTGCCCGAAGCAGCCAGCCGGTCCGGATGCTCGTAGGCACGCCGCAGCGTGGCAAAAGCGAAATTGTCGACGTCCACCCGATGCCCCCTGATGAGCGTCCCGCTCCCGATCGCGGACCATGACAGCAAAGCCCCGCAGAATCTATCTTCGGCGCGCTGTCTGGCGGGGGCGGGTAGTTGTGGTGCCGCATGCCGGATTCGAACCAGCGACCCCCTCATTACGAATGAGATGCTCTACCAACTGAGCTAATGCGGCGCGTCCGGCGACAAGGCCGCGGACCGGCGTCTCATACAGGCGCCGTTCCTCACGCGCAAGAGGCTCGCAGCCCTCAGGCCTCGGGCAGCGCCAGCGGCGTTGCGGCGGGAGGCGTCCCGGCCTCCGGCCGCGGCGGCTGCACCTCCGGCCGGGCCGGGATGATCGTGCCGGTCGTGCGCGTCGCCACCGCGCTCGTCGGCACCCGCCACTCGAAGGCATCGAGCCGGCCGGTGACCGGCGACAGCGGTTCCCACTCGTCGGCGGTGATGCCGTCGGCGGTCCAGACCGGATCGCGCGGAGCATGCACCGCCCGGTTCAGCCAGTCGCGCGCCTTGCCCTTGTCGCCGTACTCGCCTTCCTCGATCTCCGCCATCAGCAGGCACACCGCCTGCGTCGGGCTGGCATTGGTGTAGCCGGCCAGCGCCTGCCGCGCCCCTGCCCAGTCGAACGCGTCGATCGCAGCGCGGGCGAGCACCAGCGCGCCCGCCTTGTTGGGCGGCGGCGAATCGATCAGCTCCTTCGTCCGCTTGAGCCGGTCGGCGGCCGAAACGCCGGGCACCGCATTGGCAAAGAGCGTCGCCACGTCCGGGTGCGACGTCGCCCGCCATACCCGGCGCAGCAGGCTCATGGCCCGTCGGGCCTCGCCGCGGTTGGAGTAGATGCGGGCCGCGATCAGCGCCGCCGGCACGAAATCGGCCTGCAGCTTCAGCGCCGCCAGCGCATGCTCGAGCGCCGCATTGGGATCGCGCCCTTCGGCGATCTGGGCGCGCGCCGTTTCCACCACGGCCATGCGCCGGCGCTTGCGCATCTTTTCCTCGCGCGTCACCGCGGGCTCTTCGGCGACCATGGCATAGGCCTTGTCCCACCGCCCGTTGCGGGTGAGATCCTCGAACACCGCCTCGCGCGCCCATGGCGCCTGCGGCGAGATGTCGAGCGCCTTCTGCGCGAAGGTCAGCGCGGTATCGACCCGGCCCTGCTGCCGCGCCTGGTCGTAGAGCCCCGAAAGCGCCGCGAGCGCCGTCTTGCGGTTGCTGATGAGCGCGCGGTAGTGCTCGCGGGCCGAATGCATGTCGCCCAGCGCGAGGTCGGCGCGGGCTTCGAGCAGCTGCGCGGCCGAGTTGCGCGGCAGGTTGGACTGCGCTTCGCGGGCCAGCTGCCGGGCCCGGTGCGCGTCCCCCGCCTGCAGCGCGATGAAGCCGTCGGCGAGGGCGAGATATCCCTGGTCCTTGCGCCGTTCGCGCGAGCGCCGCGCGAGGAAATAGGGCGCCGCGACGATGCGCTTCACGATGCCCCAGACGAGGATGATGACCACCACGGCGGCCAGCGCCAGGAGCGCCGCAACCCCCAGCCGCGGCTGCATGCGATAGTCGAGGAACTCGATGGTCAGGGTGCCCGGCAGGCCGATGAGCCACGCGATGACGGCGGTGACGACGAGGCTCGCGATAAGCCAGTAGGCAAGCCGGATCATGGCGTGGCCCCGGCTGTGGCGGCAAGGGCGCGGGTCCTCAGCCCCGCGACGAACTGTTCGGCGGCCGCGAGCTTGACGATGTCGGCCCCGGCCGTGCCGGCGCCCGCCTGCATCGGCTGCGGCAGCGCCGCCAGCAGCCGTGCCGCCGCGACGAAATCATGCCGCGCCACCGCCCCTTCGAGCTGCGAGACCAACGCCTCGGGCGTGTCGCCCGCCACCTCGGCCGCCGGCCGCAGGGCCAGGAGGCCCTTCATCCATTCGAGCGCGTCGCTCCCCAGGTCGCCGCTGCCCTGTGCGGCCCGGCCGGCGAGAATGGCGGGGATGGCCGCGGCAAGGCGGCTCGCGACCACATCGGGCCGCGGCAGGCCGGTCGCGGCGGCGGCGGCCACCGCTTCGGGCACGGCAAGGTCAGGCAGCAGTGTGCGGATGCTGTAGAGCTCGGCCGCATAGGGCCGGCCGTTGACGAGCGCGCTCTCGAGCCCCGAGACGACCAGCGGCAGCCTCACCGCCGGGCCGATGTCGGCGTTGCCGGCCGGCTGGCTGGTGGCTTCGGGCGCCGACTTCAGCGTCGCGATTTCCTGCTGGAGGCCGGCGACGCTGCCTTCGAGGGTTTTCAGCTTGTCGGCGCTGTCCGCGGTTGTGGCGTTGAGCTCGGCGATCCCGGCCTCGATCGTGCTGATCGTTTCGGCGAGGGCCGTGGCGTCGGCGCTCGAGGCGCCGGCGCCGATGGCGGTGACCCGGTCGGAAAGGCTGCTGAGTTGGGCCTCGAGCGGGGCGAGATCGACCGGCGGCGGGATGGCGGGCAGCGCCGCGATGGCCTCGCGCACCTCGTTCAGCCCGGCGTCGAGCTGGGCGATCGTCGCATCGAGGCTGACCTGGGTGCGCTTGCCCTGCTCCTCGACGGCCGCGAGGCGCGACTGCAGGCCCTGCAGCCCGCTCTCCTGCGCCTCGAGCCGCTGGGCGGGGTCGGCAATGACCGGCGCCGTGCTGGGGAGCGGCAGCCAGTTGCCGAGCGCATAGACAAGGCAGGCGCCGAGGATCGCGCCGCCGATGGCGGCGATCGAGATCGCGCTCCAGGGCATGGCGAGGCGGGCGGAAGGACGGGGCGGCGGCGGCGTGCGGACCGGTTCGTCGGCGGCGGATGCTTCCGACAGGACTTCCTCGGCCCTGCCCTCGGCGGTGTTCGCCGCGGGTTCCGCCTCACGCGCCTTCAAATCGATGACCGGCGGCTTCACGGGCCCCGACTTGCGTTGAGCCATACGGCTGATCCTTACCTGTTCCGCCTACGGGTTGTGGTCGCGGGCAAACGACAAGGCAAGCCCCATCATCGCCTCCTCGTCGGGCCGCTCCGCCAGCGCGATGCGCACGAAATGGGCATCGACCAGCGGCTCGGCAACGGCTTCCGACATGCACAGCATGCCCAGCGACATCCGCTGCGCGTCGGCAAGCACCGGTCCGGCGAGGCGCACGAACGCCTCGGCGGTGCGCCGCGAATAAAAGAGCGCCGCCTCGATCTCCTTCCGGACGAGGCCTTCGGCCACCTCCTCGTCGAGACGGGCCGGGGGGTTCATCGCATAGACCGGCACGGCCAGCACCGTGCGGCCGAAAGGGAGCAGCGAGCGGCCGAGATCGGCCGAAACCTCGCGTCCCGAAGGATAGAAGATCGGCCCCTCGATCGACGCATGGGCGAGCAGTTCGGCAAGGTCGGCAAAGGCGCCGCTGGCGCTCGTGACCATCGAGAAGCCGAGTTCCTCGGCCCTGTCCGCCGTCCGGTCACCCACCGTATAGACGGGGATGTGGTGATAGCGCCCGACGG
>JAEYZJ010000165.1 GCA_023430705.1 Pseudomonadota bacterium
GCCGGCGAGGCGTGAGCCTCATGTTCATTCGCGGACTACCGCTCGGGGCAAACGCCTCGCCGGCACGTCGCTTCGCCTGCATCGACCCGAGGCCGAAACGGCCGGCGGGGGTGTTCGCACGCCCAACGCTCACCCGGCGCCGATGCGTCTTGCCCCTGCTGGTGGTCGCCCAAAATGGTCAGTAACATTGCCATGCATAAGTCAGCCATAGTGACATGTAATTCCTGCCTCATGCGGGCTTTGGTCGCAGTTGACAACAAGTGTACATGGCGAAATAGTTTGCGATAAGTGCCGGCGCCTGAAGTAGATATGGCTCGGAGACTTCGGTCGCACGCGACCGGCCATGTCTGCTCTGCGGCGATGTGCGATGCATGGCTGGAGACAGTGGGACAAGCTGCCAGCCGACCATGCTGCGCCCCGCCGCCTTGGGGAGCCGACTGTTCATCTCGCTGCCCGCGGCGGCACGGAGCAATGAAATGGTCGTGGCAGTCGTCTTTGTATTGATCGTTGTCGGCTCGATCCTGTTCCACTTCCTCTCCCCGTGGTGGTGGACGCCGATCGCGTCCAACTGGGGCTATATCGACAACACCATCCTCATCACCTTCTGGATCACCGGCGCCGTGTTCACGGCCGTGGTCCTTTTCGCCGCCTATTGCCTGTGGCGGTTCCGGCACCGCGAGGGGCACAAGGCTGCCTACGAGCCGGAGAACCGGCGGCTCGAGAACTGGCTGATGGGCATCACGGCGGTCGGGGTCGCGGCCATGCTGGCGCCCGGTCTCTTCGTCTGGAGCCAGTTCATCAGCGTTCCCGCCGAGGCCAGCGAGGCCGAAGTGATGGGCCAGCAGTGGCAGTGGGCCTTCCGCTTGCCGGGTGCCGACGGCAGGCTGGGGCTCACCGACACCCGGCTCGTCGGCCCCGACAATCCCTACGGCATCCTGCCCGACGACCCCAGCGGCCATGACGACCTGCTGATCGAGGCCGACTACCTGCACCTGCCCATCGACCGGCCCGTGAAGATCCTGCTCCGCTCCACCGACGTGCTCCACGATTTCTACGTCGCCGAGTTCCGCGCCAAGATGGACATGATCCCCGGCTCGGTCACCTACTTGTGGTTCACGCCGACACGGACCGGCCAGTTCGAGGTGCTGTGCGCCGAGCTGTGCGGCACGGGCCATCCCTACATGCGTGGCGGCGTCGTCGTCGACACGCAGGAGGACTACGACGCCTGGCTCGCAAGCCAGCAGACTTATGCCCAGCTCTACGCCCCGGAGGTAACTGAGACGGCCCAGCTCGAATAGGGCCGCCACTTCCGGCGCGAGGTTTCATCAGGCGGGTGCGAGGAGGGCACACTTTGATGGTCGACGCCACCCACGGGCAGGAAGCCCATGCCGAGTTCGCCGATGCCGAACTCTATCATCCGCGCAGCTGGTGGACCCGGTACGTCTTCTCGCAGGACGCCAAGGTCATCGCCATCCAGTATGCCAGCACCGCGCTCGCCATCGGATTCGTGGCGCTGGTGCTGAGCTGGCTGATGCGCATGCAGCTCGCGTTTCCGGGCTTCCTCGATTTCATCGACGCCAACGCCTACTACCAGTTCATCACCATGCACGGCATGATCATGGTGATCTACCTGATCACGGCGCTCTTCCTCGGCGGCTTCGGCAACTACCTGATCCCGCTGATGCTGGGCGCGCGCGACATGGTGTTTCCCTATGTCAACATGCTCAGCTTCTGGACGTACCTGCTGGCGGTGCTGCTGCTGGTGGTGAGCTTCTTCGCCCCCGGCGGCCCCACCGGCGCCGGCTGGACGCTCTATGCGCCGCAGGCGATCCTCTCCAACACGCCGGGGCAGGAGGCCGGCATCGTGCTGATGCTGCTGTCGCTCATCGTCTTCGTCATCGGCTTCACCATGGGCGGCCTCAACTACATCGTGACGGTGCTGCAGGGGCGCACGCGCGGCATGACGCTGATGCGCATGCCGCTCACCATCTGGGGCATCTTCATCGCCACGGTCATGGCCATGCTGGCCTTCCCGGCGCTGTTCGTCGCCTGCGTGATGATGCTGTTCGACAAGCTGCTGGGGACGAGCTTCTTCATGCCGGCGCTGGTCGAGATGGGCACCCAGCTCTCCTACGGCGGCGGCAGCCCGATCCTCTTCCAGCACCTGTTCTGGTTCTTCGGCCATCCCGAGGTCTACATCGTCGCGCTGCCTGCCTTCGGCATCGTCTCGGACCTGATCTCCGTGCATGCCCGCAAGAACATCTTCGGCTACCGCATGATGGTCTGGGCCATCATCATCATCGGCGCGCTGAGCTTCGTCGTCTGGGCCCACCACATGTATGTCAGCGGCATGGACCCGTGGTTCGGCTTCTTCTTCGCCACCACCACGCTGATCATCGCCGTCCCCACCGCCATCAAGGTCTACAACTGGGTGCTGACCCTGTGGCGGGGCGACATCCACTTCACCCTGCCCATGCTGTTCGCGCTCGCCTTCCTCGTCACCTTCGTCAATGGCGGACTGACGGGGCTGTTCCTCGGCAATGTCGTCGTCGACGTGCCGCTGTCCGACACCATGTTCGTGGTCGCCCATTTCCACATGGTGATGGGCGTCGCGCCCATCCTCGTCATCTTCGGCGCCATCTATCACTGGTATCCCAAGGTCACCGGCCGGATGCTCGACCAGACCCTGGGGCTCATCCACTACTGGGTCACCTTCATCGGCGCCTATCTCGTCTTCTTCCCCATGCACTACCTGGGGATCATGGGCGTGCCGCGCCGCTACTTCGAGTCCGGCGACATCTCTTTCCTGCCGCCGTCGACGCATGACCTCAACGTCTTCATCACCGTCTGCGCGCTGATCGTGGGCGCCGCGCAGATGGTCTTCATCTTCAACCTTCTCTGGTCGATCCGGCACGGCCGGCCGGCGGGCGGCAACCCCTGGCGGGCGACGACCCTCGAGTGGCAGACGCCGCAGACCCCGCCGGCGCATGGCAATTTCGGCCCCGAGCTGCCTGTGGTCTATCGCTGGGCCTACGACTACAGTGTGCCCGGAGCGCCCGAGGACTTCATCCCGCAGAACCAGCCCGGCCCGGTGACCGCCGACCTCGAGGTCGCGCGATGAGCGTCGTCGTCCTCTTCTTCGCGCTCCTCGTCGGCCTCGGCTTCTGGTGGCTGTCGCGCCAGCGGCTGTTCGCGAGGCCCTGGCTCGAGCAGGGCGTCATCGACGAGGGCGTGCCGCAGTTCCGGCTCAGCCACGATCCGGCCAAGCGCGTCGGACTCGGCTTGCTGATCGCAATCATCGGTGCGCTCTTCACGCTCGTCGTCGGCGCCTGGTTCATGCGGCGCGAACTCGGCGACTGGCAGCCGCTGCCGGTCCCCGACATCCTCTGGTTCAACACCGGGGCGCTGGTGCTGAGCAGCATCGTGCTCGAAGGGACGCAGCGTGCCGTGCGGCGCGCCCGGCTCGCGCAGGTCCGCGCGGGGCTGATCGCCGGCGCGCTCCTCGCCATCGTCTTCCTCGTCGGCCAGCTCCTTGCCTGGCAGCAGCTGGTCGCCCTCGGCTTCCTCGTCTCGTCCAACCCGGCCAACAGCTTCTTCTATCTCGTGACGGGCCTGCATGGCCTGCACATCCTCGGCGGTCTCGTCGCCCTCGGCTGGGCCATCCTCAAGTCGTGGCGCAGCGATCGGCCCGAGGCGGTGCGGCTCAACGTCGAACTCTGCGCCACCTACTGGCTGTTCATGCTGTTCGTCTGGGTTGTGCTGTTCAGCCTGCTCGCCGGCTGGGCCGGCAGTTTCGTCGACTTCTGCATGCAGCTGTTCCGCTGACCGGGGAGCATTGAACGATGTCCGATCCCGCCCTCGCCACCCATGCCAGCCCCCACGGTCCATCCGATCCCACTGGCCTCGATGGCGTCGTCGCCGACTGGTCGTCGGACCGCACCGCCTTCAAGACCGCCTCCTGGGGCAAGGCGATGATCTGGGTGTTCCTGCTCTCGGACACCTTCATCTTCGGCTGCTTCCTCATCGCCTACATGACGGTGCGGATGTCGACCACCGAGCCGTGGCCGAACCCCAGCGAGGTGTTCGCGCTCGAGGTCTTCGGCGTGCACATGCCGCTGCTGCTCATCGCCATCATGACCTTCGTCCTGATCTCCTCGAGCGGCACCATGGCGATGGCGGTGAACTTCGCCTACCGGCGCGACCGCGTGAAGGCCACGGTGCTGATGCTGGTCACCGCCGCCCTCGGCGCCACCTTCGTGGGCATGCAGGCCTTCGAGTGGAGCAAGCTCATCTCCGAAGGCGTGCGGCCCTGGGAGAACCCGTGGGGCGCCCCCCAGTTCGGCTCGGTGTTCTTCATGATCACCGGATTCCACGGCACCCATGTGACCATCGGCGTGATCTTCCTGCTGCTGATGGCGCGCAAGGTCTGGCGCGGCGACTTCGACACCGGCCGCAAGGGGTTCTTCACCTCACGCAGGGGGCGCTGGGAGATCGTCGAGATCACCGGGCTCTACTGGCACTTCGTCGACCTCGTATGGGTCTTCATCTTCGCGCTGTTCTATCTGTGGTGAGGTGAACTGAATGGCTGAGGCACACATGGACGCCGGCACGGTTCCCCCGGCCACTGCGCACGAAGAAGGCCAGCAGCATCCGATCCGGCTGTACCTGCTGGTGTGGTTCTGGCTCTTCGTGCTGAGCGCCTGCTCGTACCTGGTCGACCTGCTCCAGTTCCAGGGCTACCTGCGCTGGGGCCTGATCCTCGCGCTGATGTTTGGCAAGGCCGGCCTCATCGTGGCGGTCTTCATGCACATGGTCTGGGAGCGGGCGGCCTTCGCCTACGCCATCATCGTCCCGCCGCTGCTGCTGGTGGTCTTCCTCGTGCTGATGGCGTTCGAGGCCGACTACACCTTCTTCAACCGCGCCGAACATTTCGGCGCGGCTCCGTCCGCAGCGGCGGCGCCGGTTCACTGAGCCGGTGGCGCGGGTGTGTAGTCGGGGGAAAATGTCAGCAGGTAGGCGATGACGTTATCCTCGTCCTCGGGCTTGGGCAGGCCGGGGAAGCTCATCTTCGTGCCTTTGACGAAGTCGCGGGGCTTGGCGAGAAACTCCTTCAGCGTGACCTCGGTCCACACGATCCCCCCGGCCCCGGCATCAGTCATGGCCTTGGAATACTTGTAGTCGGGCAGGGTGCCCGCCGTGCGGCCGAACACGCCGTTCAGCACCGGGCCCACCTTGTTCTTCGCGCCCTCGCCGACCGAATGGCAGGAAGCGCACTTCTTGAACACCGTCTCGCCTGCGGCGGCGTCGCCTTGGGCCAGGGCGCCCGAGGCGCTGAAGAGCAGGGCAGCGACGGCAATCGTGATCCGCATCATTTTCGACCCTCCATTCGGCCGTGTGCAGCACAACATCACGCTGCCGGGGCCGGTTGCGCGCCGACTATATCCCAAGTCCGCGCCGCGCGCTAACCGGCCGATGCCGGCGGCGATACGCTCACCCAGCTGTCGCTGCGGAAGCCGCGGGCATCCATCGTCCACTCGGCATCGGGCGGCAGCCGCGGCTTGCCCCCGAGGCACGACCACGTGCCGCCCGGCGCCAGCAGCTGCGGGGCCGTCGTGTAGCGAGCGCAGTATTCCTGCATCTCGGCTGGCGAGGGGGCCATGTCGCAGACCGGGCCGACATAGGACGCGCAGGCCAGCACCGCTCCGTCGACGCACCGCCAGTGCACCCGGTCGCGCGTCGCGCTCTGCGGCAGGCTGAGAGCCCGCAGAATCGCCGGCGTCACCATCGCCCCGCCGTATCGGCCGTCCACATGGTCGATGGTCCCGACCGCGCCGCAGTAGGCGAATGGATCGGTGAACGCGGCGGCCG
>JAEYZJ010000301.1 GCA_023430705.1 Pseudomonadota bacterium
TTGCGGCAGATCCTCGTCAACCTCCTCTCCAACGCCATCAAGTTCACCGACGCCGGCCATGTCGAGTTCGAGGTCGGCTACCGCCTGCAGGTCGCGACGTTCCGGATTTCCGACAGCGGGCACGGCATCCCCGAGGAGGAGCTCAAGCGCATCTTCGAGCCCTTCGTGCGGGGCGAGGCGGAGCGTACCCGCCTGTCGCCCGGCATCGGGCTGGGGCTGACGATCACCAAGCTTCTCACCGAGACGCTCGGCGGCGAGATCACCGTGGAGAGCACGCCGGGGCAGGGGTCGACCTTCCAGGCGCGGCTGATGCTGGCCCGGGTGGAGCGGGCGGGCGGCGTCGCCAGCCTCGATCGCAGGGTGACCGGCTATGTCGGGCCGCGCCGCACCATCATGGTCGTCGACGACAATCTCGAGCATCGCGAGATGATGCGCGAGCTGCTGTCGCCGCTCGACTTCACCGTGCTGACCGCCGTCGACGGGCCGGACTGCCTGACGCTGACCGAGGCCATCCGGCCCGACCTCTTCTTCCTCGACATCCGCATGCCCGGCATGAGCGGCTGGGACGTGGTCGAGCGGCTGCGCGCGCGGGGGCACGCGGCGCCGATCGTGATGCTCTCGGCCAATGTCGGGGACGCGGCCGGGCGGCCCGATGGCGAGGCGCAGCACAACGATGCGCTCGCCAAGCCCTTCTCGATCAACCAGCTGCTCGACCGGATCGCGGCCCACCTCGATCTCGAATGGGTGCGCGACGAGCCGGGGAGCAGGCCCGGCGAGCGCCACCGGCCCAGGGTGCGCTCGCCCGGCCTCGACCATGTGCGCGAGCTGATGAACCTGGGACAGATCGGCCACGTGCGCGGCATCGACGCCAAGCTCAGGGAACTCGAATCCGAGCCGGCCAACGCGCCGCTGGTCGAAATGCTGCGCGCCCGCATTGAGGCCTTCGACCTCGACGGCTACAGGGACGTGCTGGAGAGCGTGAGCGAGCATGAGTGACAGGGCATCGGTCCGGGAGATCGTACTGGTCGTCGACGACTCCCCGGAGGCGCTGGGGTTCCTGACGGACGCCATGGAGTCGTCGGGCGTCACCGTGCTCGTCGCCCGCAGCGGCGAGAACGCGCTCGGCATCGCGCGCCAGGTGACGCCGGACATCATCCTCATGGATGCGGTGATGCCCGGGCTCGACGGGTTCGAGACCTGCCGGCGGCTCAAGACCATGCCCGAGGTCGCGCATGTGCCGATCATCTTCATGACCGGGCTGACCGAAACCGAGCACGTCGTCCATGCGCTGGAATCGGGCGGGGTCGACTACCTGACCAAGCCCATCAACATCGACGAGCTGCGCGCCCGCATCCGGGTTCACCTCGCCAATGCCCGGTCGGCCCGGAGCGCGAAGGTCGCGCTGGACGCGGCCGGCCGGCATCTCATGGCGGTCGCGACGAGCGGCGAAGTGCTGTGGACCACGCCGCAGGCCAGCCGGCTGATCGAGGCGATCGGCCCGGGCGGGGCCGGCCAGCTCCGGCTGGGGCAGCGGGCCCGCGGCTGGCTCGCCGAGACCAGCGCTCCCGAGGGCAGGGTGGGCGAGAGCTTTCCGCTCGAGGCCGGCAACACGCGCGGCCTGCAGCTGCTCTATCTCGGCGTGGTCGGGCAGGACGAGCACCTGTTCCGGCTGGTCGCGACGGGCGGCGAGAACCAGGACAGCCACCTGCGCCAGCATTTCGGGCTGACGCAGCGCGAGAGCGAGGTGCTGCTCTGGATCGCGCGCGGCAAGTCCAACCGGGACATCGGCGACATCCTCGGCCTCAGCCCGCGCACGGTGAACAAGCATCTCGAGCAGGTCTACACCAAGCTCGGCGTCGAAAACCGCGCCTCCGCCGCCATCAAGGCGACCCACGTGCTGCAGCCCCTCGAGGGCTGACCGCCGTCTTCGTGACGATCAACATCGATTGATCGAAAAACGTGTAGCAACCTTCGCAATGCTCTGACGTTCACTGGCCAAGCCGCCGGGGAACAATCCGGCGCACCAATATCGGAGGACGTGGCAAGGGCTGACGCTCCCTTGTTGCCGATCCCGGTGGGGCGCGAAGCTTCGGCTTCGCGCCTTCTTTTTTGCCCCTGGGTCGACCTGTTCATCTCCCCCGCAAGCATCGCCAGGGCATCGGCAAACAACGTGCCGAACCGGATAAAATGCCACAAATGCAGATCGCATTCGTGCAACCATCGACTAAAGGTTGAGCCGTCCGCAGGCAACCGCAGCACGCGCAAGTACGTACCCCTTCGACCGGCCCGCGCAGAGGCCGGAGAAGAGGAGAATGCCATGAAACGCACGACATGCGTGCTCGCCGCGTCATTGATCGCCATCGCCGGCGCCGGGATCATGCCCGCGTCGGCCGACCCGTTGCGGGATACCGTGAACGGCGTCGGCGATACGCTCACCCGCACCGTCGACGGCCTCGCCGACGGCGTCGGTGACCTCACCGGCACCGGCGGGGCGGGCCGGGGGACCAATGTCGGGGACGTCGTCTCGCTGAACGCCCCGCGCGACAATGCCCTCGTCGACGTCGATGTCGGCGATGGGCGCGACCTGCTGAGGGCGCGGCTGGGCGGCGAGGATCCACTGGCCGCGGCCCGGGTCGGAACCCGGGGCCTTCTCGACAGCACGACCGTCCGGCTCGACGTGGGCGGGCTCGGCCTCGATACCACGCTCGACCTCGGGATCGTCGGTCCCGGCGCCCCCGATGGTCCCGGCAACCCGCAGGCCCCCGGCGGGCCGATCCTCGTCGGCGCCCTCGGCGGCGGCGACACCTTCACCATCACCTGTGCCGTCGACAACTCCCGTCAGCTACTGGAACTGGCCGCGAACGGCGCTGTCGGCGATGCCGAAGTGCGCGCCTGGCAGCGCGTCTCGAACGTGCAGGTGGTGCCGATCCGGCTCTGTCCGGACGCCCGGCGGGAGGTGGCGCAGATCCTCGCGCGGAGCGACAAGGTGGAGCGGCTGCATCGCGCCGTCGCGGCCGACCAGCTCATCATGGCCTCGCTCGGCCGCAGCAGCCACGACGTCGACGACGTGGTGGCCGTACACCGGCAGCAGGGCCAGCTGGTGGTCTACGTCTACTGACCCGGCGCCGCGCGGTCCGGGCCGCGCGGCATCCCCGCTCGTGGCGTTTCGGCGCTACTCCGCCGGGGCGGGCAGGGCGTCCGCCTCGGCCCTCTCCGCCGCTTCGAGCTCGCGGCGCAGGCGCTCCTCCTCGACCGACTTGGGCTTGGAGAAGCGGCCGAGCAGCAGGTAGGCGATCGGGGTCAGGTAGAGGGTCGCGACGGCCGCGAGGCTGAGCCCGCCGACCATGATCCAGCCCAGTGCGGCGCGCGCTTCCGAGCCCGCTCCGCCGGCGATGATCAGCGGCATGCCGCCGAGCACGGTGGCGATCATGGTCATCACCACGGGCCGCAGGCGGATGTTGGAGGCATTCTCGATCGCCTCGCGCACGCCCTGGCCGCGATCGCGCAGCTGGTTGGCGAACTCGACGATCAGGATGCCGTTCTTGGCCATGATGCCGACCACCAGCGCCAGCCCGATCTGGCTGTAGACGTTGAGCGACCCGCCGGTCAGCATCATGGCGAACACCGCGCAGGCAAGCCCGAACGGCACCGTCGCCATGACGATGATTGCGCTCCAGACGCTCTCGAACTGCGCCGCCAGCACCAGCAGGATCACCAGCAGCGCGAAGCCGAAGGTGATCAGCAGGCCGTTGTTGCTCTCGCCGAGGGTCTTGGCTTCCGCCAGCGGCACGATCGAGGCGCCGTCGGGCAGGAGCGGCTGCGCGATGGCCAGCGCCTCGGCATAGGCGTCGCCCAGGGCGA
>JAEYZJ010000358.1 GCA_023430705.1 Pseudomonadota bacterium
TTTTTCGGACGGAAGGGAGACGCAGGATGATCCGCAAGCTCAAGTCCGGGCAGTATCGTCTCTACTCGCGCAAAACCGACGCAAAGACCGGCAAGCGCCGGAACCTCGGCACCTTCGAAACCCGTGAAGCCGCCGAAAAGCACGAACGCGAAGTGCAGTACTTCAAGCGCCACTGACGTGCTGGCGCTCCCGACGCAGGGATCGGAGATCGCTGCGAAGCTGTGGCGTTGCCAGGTCACGCGGCGCAAATCAGTTGAAGCGACAGGCGCGCGGTGACACTCTGATGGCGAGGCGCTGCGGAGGGCTCCATGACCGGCCTGATCATCCTAGCCATCGCCATTGCCGTCGTCGGCTATGCGATCTTCATCTACAACGACCTGGTTTCCAAGCGGCAGCTCAAGGAAGAAGGCTGGTCGGGCATCGATGTGCAGCTGAAGCGGCGCACGGACCTGATCCCCAACCTCATGGAAACCGTGAAGGGCTACATGGGGCACGAGCGCGAGACCCTCGAGGCCGTCACCCAGGCGCGTGCGGCAGCCACTGCCGGCGCCAATGCCGGCCCGGCCGAGCGCAGCGCGCTGGAAGGCGCGCTCTCCGGCGCGCTCGGACGACTCCTCGCCATTGCCGAATCGTATCCGGACCTCAAGGCCAACACGACCTTCCTCGAGTTCCAGAGTGCGCTGAGGAACGTCGAGGACGAGATCCAGATGGCCCGGCGCTACTACAACGGCGCAGTGCGCAACCTGAACACCACGGTGGAGAGCTTCCCCTCCAACATCGTCGCCAACGCCTTCAAGTTCGAGAAAGCCGAGTACTTCGAGCTCGAGAACGAGGCGGACCGGGCTGTCCCGCAGGTGAAGTTCTAGACGCCGCCATGACCTTCATGGCAGCGTCTCGCCGCTTTCCATCCCTCCCCGAGAGGGGACGGATGCTCGGTCGTTGCCGGACGCGACCGCGCCATGAACCCGGGACGGCGCCTCTCTCCTCGCGAGCGCGCGGGCTCACGGCACTGATCCTCGCGACGCTCTGCTTGCTTGCTCTGCTCGGCCCTTCCCCGGCCCTGGCCCGCGAGGCGATCACCTCGTTTGCCTCGGCGATCACGCTGCGCGCCGACGGCTCGGTGGACGTCATCGAGACCATCGACGTCTTTGCCGAAGGCGACGAGATCAGACGCGGCATCTACCGCGACCTGCCTCTCGTCCTCATCAATCCTGACGGTTCGCGGTTGCGCTCCACCCTTTCGGTCGAGACCGTGACGCGCGACGGGCGGAGCGAGCCCTATTCGGTGGAGAACCTCGCCGCCGGCTTCAAGCGGATCCGGATCGGCGATCCCGACGTCTTTCTCGGCTACGGCAAGCATCGCTACACCATCCGCTACACGATGAGCCGCATGGCCCGCATGTTCGAGGGCCATGACGAACTGTTCTGGAACGTAACCGGCAACTACTGGGTGTTTCCGATCGACGCCGCCGTCGCCTCGGTGACCCTGCCAGCCGGCGCGGTGATCGAGGACCTGGTCGGCTACACCGGGCCCACCGGCTCGACCGAGCAGGCGGTCACGATCACACGCAGCGCCGACAACAAGGCGATCTTCCGGACCACGCGCCCACTGCGCGCCGGCGAGGGATTCAGCGTCGCGGTCGCCTTCCAGAAAGGCATCCTTGCAGCGCCGCAGGGGTTCGACCGAACCGTCAACTGGCTGAGCGACCATCGCGACGTGATCGGTCCTGTCTTCGCCGTCGCGCTGGTGCTGCTCTACAATCTCTGGGCCTGGGCCTCGGTCGGCCGGGACCCGAAGAAGGGCACCATCATCCCCTTGTTCCATCCGCCCAAGGGATTCTCGCCGGCGCTAGCCGAGTATGTCGACGGCATGGGCTGGCAGAAGGGGGGCTGGACCGCCTTCACTGCATCCATCTTCGACCTGGGCGTGAAAGGCCTCGTCAGGATCGAGAACCGCGGCAAGGTATTGACGGTGACCAGCCTCGACAAGGACTCGCCTGCCGACCTGCCGGCGGGCGAGAAGATGCTCAACAGCTACTTCCGCACCCACGGCAGCGTCACGGTCGACACGGCGAACGGACCGGAACTGAACAAGCGCCGGGCTTCCTTGATGGAGACGATCGAGCTCGAGAACCGGCAGGTCTACTTCCGCAACAACTTCGGCTACATCGCCATCGGCTTCCTGCTGTCGGCTCTGGCGCTGCTCGCCATGGTGGTCTTCGATCTCATCGATCCCGTCACGCTGGTCTTCGCCGCGATCGGCGCCATATTCGTCGGCGTCTTCGCGGGGATCCTCCGCGGCTTCTGGTCGACCCCGATTATCGCCAGGATCATCATCGTCGTCTGGGCGGTGATCTTCGGCTCCAACCTCATTGGCGCTGCCGCGTCGTTCCTCAGTGGCATCCAGCTCGACCTGCCGCTGATCGGTGCCATCTCGATCATCGTCGTCAACGTGATCTTCGCGGTACTGATGCGGGCGCCCACCGTGCAGGGCCGCAAGGTCATGGACCAGATCGACGGCTTCAAGATGTACATGGAAACGGCCGAAAAGAACCGGCTCAACATGGCAGGCGAGCCGCCCATGACGGTCGAGCGCTTCGAGCGCATCCTGCCCTACGCCATCGCGCTTGGCGTCGAGAAGCCGTGGTCGCAGCATTTCGAGGCGGAGCTTGCCCGCAACGCCGTGGCCGACGCACGTGGCGGCACCTACACGCCGGGCTTCTACTCGGGTGGCAACTGGGCGAGCTCTACCAGAGGCTTTGCCAATACCGTGTCCTCGGTCGCGAGCGGCATGAGCGCTGCGATGATCGCCGCCCAGCCTTCCAGTTCCTCCGGCTCGGGTTTTTCCGGCGGGGGCGGTTCCGGTGGTGGTGGGGGCGGCGGGGGCGGGGGCGGCTGGTAGGGCTGAGCCATGCCCGCGCAATGGACATCCGCCTGCGCCCTTGATAACGCTCCCGGGCCTTAACTGCCGGTGCCACAGATGCCTGAACTTCTGCTCGAACTGTTCTCGGAAGAAATCCCCGCCCGCATGCAGCGCAAGGCGGCCGAGGACCTCAAGAAGGCCGTCACCAACGCCCTGGTCGACGCCGGCCTCGTCTACGACAGCGCAAAGGCCTTCGTGACTCCGCGCCGGCTCGCCCTCACCGTCACCGGCCTGCCCCCGCGCTCGCCGGATACGCGCGAGGAGAAGAAGGGCCCGCGTGTCGGCTCACCGCAGCAGGCGATCGACGG
>JAEYZJ010000349.1 GCA_023430705.1 Pseudomonadota bacterium
GCGGGCGAACGCAACGTCAGCGAACTGGCGGACGCGCGCGGCTTCGAGCGCACGACGCTGACACGCAACCTCGACCGGCTCGAAAAGATGGGCCTGATCGAATCGTCTTCGGCCGCGCACGGCAACGGACGCATCTGCCGGCTGACCGCCAGGGGCGAGGCGCTGGTGCAGCAGATGCTGCCCTTCTGGCGCGAAGCGCAGGCGGAAATCCGTGCCGAACTCGGGGACGCCGGCTTCGAGCAGACCCTCACCACCTTGCGACGGCTGGCAGCCGTCTGATTTTCGATGCGGTGGCTACCCCGTGCACCGGCCACCGTGTAACTACACGGGACAGAATGGAGATTTCGGTGGCCACTCAATCAGATCCGATCGTCGTTACGGGCATGGGCGTCGTCAGCCCCCTCGGGACCGGTGTCGAGACCGTCTGGTCGCGGCTCCTCGAGGGCCGGAGCGGCATCGTGAAGAACACCCGCTTCGACGTGACCGGTTACGCGGCGAGGATCGCGGGCCTCGTGCCGACCACCGAGACCGACCCCCACGGCTTCGACCCGCTGGTGGCCATCGATCCCAAGGACCTCAAGAAGATGGACCTCTTCATCCAGTACGGGCTGGTGGCGGCGCAGGAGGCCCTGAAGCAGGCCAACTGGTTCCCGCAGAGCGAGGAAGAGAAAGCCGCCACCGCCACCGTCATCGGAACCGGCGTGGGCGGCTCCCCGGTGATGGCCGGGGCCGTCGAGACGATCATCGAAAAGGGGCCGAGGCGCCTTTCGCCGTTCACCGTCCCCGCGTTCCTCGCCAACCTTGCGGCCGGCTGGATTTCCATCAGGTACGGGTTCAAGGGCCCGATCGGTGCCCCGGTCACCGCCTGCGCCGCGTCGGGGCAGGCCATCGGCGACGGCATGAGGCTGATCCTCACCGGCGAGGCCGACGTTGCCGTGGTCGGCGGCGCCGAAGGCTCGATCGACCCCATCTCGGTGGGCGGGTTCGCGGCGGCGCGGGCGCTGGCGACGGCGTTCAACGACGATCCGGCGGCGGCCTCGCGGCCGTTCGACCGCAGGCGCGACGGGTTCGTGCTGGCCGAGGGTGCGGCGGTTATGGTCATCGAGCGGCTGAGCCACGCCAGGGCGCGCGGCGCGACGCCGCTCGCGATCCTTGCCGGCTACGGCACCTCGGCCGATGCCTATCACCTGACCGCGGGCGAGCCGACCGGGGCCGGGGCCCAGGTCGCGATGCGCAATGCACTGAAGATGGCCGGAGTGTCGCCGGGCGAGATCGACTACATCAACGCGCACTCGACCTCGACCAGCGTCGGCGATGCGGCGGAGCTCGCCGGCATCGGCACGGTCTTCGCCAACCGCGGCAAGGACCTTTCCATCTCGTCGACCAAGTCCGCGACCGGCCACCTGATGGGGGCCGCCGGTGCGATCGAGGCGGTGTTCTCGGTATTGGCGATCCGCAACGGCATCGTCCCGCCGACCCGCAACCTCGACGATCCGGACGTGGGCGAGCAGTTCGACCTCGTGCCGAAGGTCGCCCGGCACAAGACCGTCCGGCATGCCCTTTCCAATGCCTTCGGCTTCGGAGGCGTCAACGCGTCGCTGGTCTTCTCGGCGATATAGCGGCCGGCACGCTACTTCGGCGGCATGGCCGCCACCCAGCGCTCGGCGCTGGTGATCCAGTCGCGGAGGTCGTCGTCTTCCTCGATGGCCTCCGCCTCCACCCAGATGAAGCCGCGCATCGGCTTGTCGCGGTGCATCATCTGGCTCGCCCCCGGACGCGCCAGCGCCGCCTCGTTGTTGTCCTTGCCGACACTGAGCAGGATGCGGCCATCCTTCTTGCAGCCGACGAGGATGTGCCCGTTGAGCAGGAAGGTCAGCCCGCCGAACATGGTCTTCTCGGTGATCCGCGGATCGCCGTCGAGCAGGTCGCGGATGCGTTCGGCGAGGTGCGCCATGGTGCTGGTCGGGCGCTTCATTTCGGCGGCAGCGTCCGGGTGAATGCGAGTGCGTCCTCGAGCCAGCCGGCGAGCGCCTCGTCCGAAAGCCCGGCGGCCGCCACGGCGACATAGCCCTTCATCGGGGTCTTCCCCATCTGCATGACGTAGGCGCCGGGCCGCGCCAGCGCCGTCGCTTCCCGGGCCGGGTCGATGCGAACCAGCAGGTCGCCCTTCGACGTCGTTCCGACCGCGAGGTTGCCGTCGAGCATGAACCCCGTGCCGCCGATGATGCGAGTCTCGGCGACGGCCCGTCCCGCGAGCAGCGGCCGGATGCGGGCAGCGAGGGCTTCCGAGGCCTTCATGCGGTCGGCTCCCGATAGGTGTCGTGCCGGGGCAGGGCGGGGTCGACGAGGTCCCACTCGTGATGGCTCCGGGCAAAAATCAGCTGGCTCGGCGCGAACCATCCGGCGGCACCGGCAAAGAGCCCGACCGGAACCAGCGCCAGTGCCTCGGCCCGGCTCGAGCGGGCATGGAGCGGGGTCCCGCACACCGGGCAGAACCAGCGGGTGAGCGTCGCGCCGGAGTGGGCCGGTCGCGCGAAGCTCCGCGTGGCGCCGGCCACCTCGAGGTCATTGATGGCGACCAGCGCGACCGTGGCATGCCCGGTGCCGGTCGAGCGCTGGCAGTCTTCGCACGAACACAGGAACATCGAGCGGACCCGGCCGTTGAGGCGCAGTTCGACCGCACCGCAGGCACAGCGCGCGGCGAGATCGATCGGCGGCTTGTCGGGCGAGTTCATCGACCAAGCTGACAACAGGCCGCTCCGATCCGCAAGCTTGATCGTGCCGGCCCGCGCCTCTAGGAACAGGCATGGTCTACGCGCCCAAGCTCCCCATCGACACCGAACGGCTCCGGCTTCGTCCCTTCACGCGCGGCGACGTCGATGCCGTTTACGAGTATCGCCGACGGGAGGACGTGGCCCGCTATCTGTTCGACGGCCCGATGTCGCACGAGAGCGTGGCCGAGGCCCTGCAGATGCGGGTCGGCAAGGAAACCCTTGACGGTGACGGCGACAAGCTCTTCCTCGCGGTCGAGCAGCCGGGGCGGCCCGGGCTCATCGGCGAGGTTTCGCTGATCCTGCGCGATGCGGGCAACCGGCAGGGCGAGATCGGCTACATCTTCCATCCCGACCATCACGGGCAGGGGTATGCCACCGAGGTCGGGCGCAAGCTGCTGGAACTCGGCTTTTCGGGGGCGGGACTGCACCGGATCTATGCCCGTTGCGCGGCGGCGAACACGGCCTCGTGGCGCGTCATGGAACGGCTGGGAATGCGGCGCGAGGCACATTTCCGCGAGCACATCTTCCTCAAGGGCACGTGGGACGAGGAGTTCGTCTACGCCATGCTCGAGGACGAGTGGCGGGCGCTCGCGGCCGGATAAAGGCCTGCTCCCGGCGGGGCCGTTGCGGCAAAGATATTCCCGCCCTCTGTCCGGAACCGCCCACCGGTGGTTGCGTTTGGCCTTCATGTACCGGGTGAGGGAGGAGCGACCATGACACTTCCAGACTTTCCGCTAGAGACCAGGCGCCTCATCCTCAGGCCGTTCCAGAAATCCGACCTCGAAGCGGTGATGCGCTACTACGCACTACCGGAGGTGCAGCGCTACCTCGACTGGAAGGCCCGTGATCGCGACGAGGTGAAGACGGCCCTCGATGCGATGGTCAATCAGCATGGCTTCCAGCGTCCGGGCGACGCCGTGATCCTCGCGCTGGTCCGGCGGGAGGACAAGGCCCCGATCGGACAGACGTCGCTGCGGTGGGTCGACGCGACCGCCGGCCAGGCCGAACTGCGCTTCATCATCGCGCCGGAGCAGCGCCGCCAGGGCTACGCCCGCGAGGCGGTGCGCCAGATGCTCGACCTCGGCTTCGATCGCCTGGGACTGCACCGCATCTTCGCGCGCTGCTCGGCGCGCAACCTCGGCTCGGCCAGCCTGTTGCGCAGCCTCGGCATGCGGCTCGAGGCGCATTATCGCGAGCATGCCCTGTTCCAGGGCGAATGGGACGAGGAACTGCATTTCGCCATCCTCGATCGCGAATGGCTGCGCGGCACCAAGGTGAAGGAACTGCACCGCAACATGGTGGCCTGACGCCGCCGCACCCGACGCAGGACAACGGGCCGCCGAGGCAACTCCGGCGGCCTTTGCATGCGTCATGGCAAGCGAAGTGTTCCGTTTGCCGGGCCCGCGATGTATGAGGCGGGCGCGCTGGCGCGGCGGACGCCGCCTCGCGCATCAGGCAGAGAGCACCGAAAGGCCCTGGCGCAATGGCCGGCACCGACAAGTCGCAGGAATTCACCTACCGGCCCAGCCCGGCGATCATCCTGTGCGAGCCGCAACTGGGCGAGAACGTTGGCACCACCGCGCGGGCCATGGCCAATTTCGGCCTGTGGGACCTGCGGCTGGTCAATCCGCGCGACGGCTGGCCCAACGAGCGCGCCATCGCGGCGGCCTCGCGCGCCGATCACGTGATCGAGAAGGTCCGCGTCTTCGCGACGGTCGAGGAGGCCATCGCCGACCTCTCGCTGGTCTTTGCCACCACGGCCCGGCGGCGGGACATGCAGAAGATCGTCTACGGACCCGAGGAGGGCGCGCAGCGCCTCATCTCGCATATTGCCGGCGGCGCGAAGGCAGGGCTGCTGTTCGGCCGCGAACGCTGGGGCCTCTACAACGAGGAGGTGGCGCTTTCGGACGCCATCGTCACCTTCCCGGTCGAGGCCGCGTTCGCCTCGCTCAACATCGCCCAGGCCGTGCTGCTGATGGCCTACGAATGGCGCCGGCAGTTCGACAAGGGCGAGGTGCTGCCGTTCGAGGGGGGCCTTTCGCCGGTGGCGCCACGCGAGGAACTGGTCGGGCTGTTCCATCACCTCGAGACGACGCTGGACCGTACCGGCTTCTTCAAGACCGACGACAAGCGGCCGACAATGGTCGACAACCTGCGGAACGCGTTCACGCGCGCCAACCTCTCGACCCAGGAAATCCGCACGCTGCGGGGCGTGATCTCGTCGCTCGACCGCGTGCACCTGCGTCAGGGACGCATGTCCCGGAAGGACTAGCGTCCGAAGGCCATCGCCACGCGCGCCGCCACCAGCTTGAGCACGAACCGGGGCGGGAAGCTGCGGTAGGCCGGGACGTCCTGCGGCTGGCGCACCCCCTCCGGGATGAAGCGCGTGTTGACGCGCATCTCGAGCGGCGGCGCCTTGTCGCCGAGCAGCACGGGATAGACCGGCAGCCAGTGCAGCGCGTTGTCGAAGCTCACCATCAGCGGCGTATTGCAGCAACTGGCGAAGAGGCGATTCGTCGGCGACTTCGGCTGCAGTTTCAGCGGCTGCACGAGGTCCTTGCCGGCAACGATGCGGACCCGGTCCTTGCGATAGAGCACCGAGGGCGTTCCGGCATACTCGTCGAGCACGGAAGGACCGTCCGGGAGGGCCGACAGCCTCGCGGCGCCCGCCTGGCAGTCGTCGCAATGGCATGCGGCAACGAGGATGGGCGGACCGGCGATCTCGACCTCGACCTTGCCGCAGCGGCAGCGATGGATACTGACCTCGGGCCTCGGCATGGCATCTCCTCGTCCCGATCATGCCCATTGCGGCCGGGCTGTCCATCGCCATTGGTCGTGAGCGCTGCCGGGGCGGCGTGCCGGCTTGACTTCCAGCCGCGAGGCCACTATCACGCCGGCACTTGTTGAGCCTCAGGGCTCTTCGAGCGCACCCGGGATTCCCAACATCGTGGAATCTGTCGGTCCGTTCCGCAAGGACGGGCAGAGGAGGGCGCAATCACTTTCGACAACCTGAAAGGATTACGATGTCGAAGCGCATTCAGTCTAAGCACAAGATCGACCGCCGTCTTGGCGAGAACCTGTGGGGCCGCCCGTCGTCCCCGCTGAACAACCGCGCCTATGGCCCGGGTCAGCACGGCCAGCGCCGCAAGGGCAAGACCTCCGACTACGGTCTGCAGCTGCGCGCCAAGCAGAAGCTCAAGGGCTACTACGGCTCGATCACCGAGAAGAGCTTCAAGCGTCTCTACGCCGAAGCTTCCCGCGTGAAGGGCGACACCGGCGAGAACCTGATCGGCCTGCTCGAGAGCCGTCTGGACGCCATCGTCTACCGTGCCAAGTTCGTGCCGACCGTGTTCGCCGCCCGTCAGTTCGTCTCGCACGGCCACGTGCTGGTGAACGGCAAGCGCGTCAACATTCCGTCGTACCAGGTCAAGGTCGGCGACAAGGTCGAGATCCGCGAGCGCTCCAAGCAGCTCGGCATCGTGCTCGAGGCCAACCAGCTCGCCGAGCGTGACGTGCCCGAGTACATCGAGGCGGACCACGGCAAGCAGACCGCGACCTTCGTGCGCGTGCCGGCCCTCGCCGACGTGCCGTACCCGGTCCAGATGGAACCGAACCTCGTCGTCGAATTCTATTCGCGCTGATTTTCGGCAAACCGTGAATTCAAAGGGCCACCCACCGGGTGGCCCTTTTCTTTGTCGACTGGCAGGGATCGCGGGAAGTTGGTATCTGCCGGGCCGGGGGGCGCCATCGTGGATTTGACGTCGCGACTGCGCGAGTTTGGGCGAAGGGCAGGGCACGACGCGGTCGTGTCCGACGGCGCGGTGCTCGACTGGCCCCGGCTCGTCGAGCGGCTGGAGCGCGAGATCGCTGCGCTGCACGCTGCCGGGATCGGCCCGGGCGCGACGGTCGGCATCAGCATCGCCGACGAGGTCGAGCACTTCATCGCCGCGCTGGCGCTGATCGGCGCGGGTGCGTGGCAGATCGCGCTGGCGACGCACGACACCGAGCCCGAGCGCCACGAGATCGCGGCCCGGGCGGGGGTGACGCACGTGCTGCTCGGCGGCGGCGGGGAGCCGCGGACGGGCGCCCTTGCGCACCTGCTCTGGCCGTTGCCGCCAGGGGGCGCCAGCCCGCCGGCGGAAGACGGCGGCATCCTGCTCCGGACTTCGGGCACCACCGGATCGAGCAATATCGTGCCGCTGACGGCCCGCGACCTCCTCCTCCAGGCGGAGCGCAACCGCGAGTACGGCGATGGCCGGTTGCTGCGCCCGGCGTCGATCGAGCACAACAATTCCAAGCGGCACCGGCTCTATTGCGCGGCGCTCGGCGGCACGAACGTCTTCCGGCCGCAGGGGCCGTACGACATGGCCGGGTACTGCGAGCAGGCGGGTGTCACCACCCTCGACCTCTCGCTGATGCAGGCGGCCGACCTTGCCTCCGTGACGCGGGCGGGGCTGGACGGCGTCGAGCTTCGCGTCAGCGGATCGGCCGTGCCCTTTGCCGTCCGCAGCGCGCTCATGCAGAACGTGAGCCGGCGGCTCTATGTCCGCTATGGCTCGACGGAAACCGGCACGGTCTCCGTCGCCGGACCCGGTGAGCACGATGAGGACCAGTCGGTGGGGCGAGTCGTCGACGGGCTGGACGTCGAGATCGTGGCCGAGGACGGCAGCCCGCTGCCCGTGGGCGAAGCGGGCCACATCCGCATCCGCGGGCAAGGCATCGCGCGCGGCTATCACGGCGACGAGGAGCAGACGGGAAAGCGCTTCCGGCAGGGCTGGTTCTGGCCGGGGGACCTCGGTGTATTCACCGCCGCCCGGACGCTGCGGATACTCGGTCGTGCCGACGACATGATCAATCTCAACGGCATCAACATCTTCCCCTCCGAGATCGAGCGCGTTCTCGAGCAGCATCCGGACGTCGTCGCGGCTGCCGCGCTGCCGCTCTATTCAGCGGTCCATGGGCAGATACCTGTGGCGGCGGTGGAATTACGCGAGGGCGGGCTAGCCACGCCCCGCGATATCGTGGCATACGCGCGCGAATACATGGCGTTGCGCGCGCCGAGGCGCGTCATCATCGTGCCGGCCCTGCCGCGCAACAGCCAGGGCAAGATTCTGCGGCGCGAGCTCGCCGCCTGGTTTGGGGCTGGAGGTCCCGGTGCATGACGGAAACCGAGATTCGCAACATCATAGCCGACGCGCTGGACTACGCCGCTGTGCCCGGCTTCCGCGGCAGCGACCTGCGGGCCCGGTTCGTGGGCGGGACGCGCGACATCGGCTTTGACGAGCTGGACATCGACAGTCTCGCGGCGATGGAGCTCTGCATCGCGCTCGAGACCAATTCCGGCGTCTCGATCCTCCCCTCCGAACTCCCCCGGTTCCCCTCGCTCGGGGCGCTGGCGAAGCGCGTGGAAACCTCGCTTGCTGCTTGAAGCCTATGACGGCCTGCTCAGTCGCGCGCTGAGCCTCAACGATCTCAACCGCATCAACATCGCCTTCGGCAACACCATGACGCCGCAGGAGACGGTGGATCTGCGCGAGGCGCTGCAGGATCCCGGCTATCGGCTGCCCGAGCTGCGGGAGGGTCGCAAGTTCAGCGACGCCGAACTGCTCGGGGCGGTGCACGAGTGGATCGACGAGATGGATGCCTTCCTCCATCTGGCCGGCAAACCCGAGGCCGAGCCGTTCCTGAGGCGCGACCTGCGCAAGAGCGTCACGCTCTATACCGACGGCCAGCCGGCAGCCGGCAAGACGCTCATCGTCGGGATGCCGGGCGCCAACGATCGCCTGATGGTGCCGATGCCGGCTATGCTGCAATGCCTGCCGGCGGAGCGGGTGGATCTGGTGATGGTGCGGGACGGCACGCGCAGTGCCTACCGGCAGGGCCTCGAGGGGCTCGCCGATAGCCTCGAGGCGTTCGCCGATACCCTGCCGGACATGCTCGGCTTCGGCGCTTACCGGCGGGTGGTCGGCCTCGGCGTCAGTTCGGGCGGCCTGCCGATCGTGCTCATCGCCCTGCGGCTGAACCTCGATGCGGTGCTGGCCCTCGGTGGCAACAGTCCGCACGACGCGCGCTGGGTACGGCCGGGCGACCTGTCGCCCGTGGTGGCGCTGAAGCAGGCTGCCGAACGGGGATACGCGACCCGCGTGACGGTCGCCTGCGGGGCTCAGCACGAGGTCGACTGCGCGAGCGCGGCGGACACCTGCGCCCTGCTGGGGCTGGAGCCGCTCGTCGTGACCGCCGATCGCGACGTGAAGCACAACATCGTCCATCCGCTGCTGGAGGAAGGCCGTCTGCCGGCCTTCCTTGCCGAGCGTCTGGAGTTCTAGGCGCTAGGGCGCCACGGCGTCCGACATCGACTCCCTGATCGGCTCCTGCTCCTTGGGGATGAAGCTCTCGAAGCGGTGCAGGCGGGCGTAGATCGACATCAGCTCCACGATCGTGGTCCAGGCCCGGGCGAAGAACTG
>JAEYZJ010000001.1 GCA_023430705.1 Pseudomonadota bacterium
AACGAGTTGACGGGTCAGGCCAAGATCGTGGCATCCGACACCTTCCGGCCCTTTGAGGTGTACGTCGTGCTTCTGGTGGTCTACGCGGCGCTGACCTACCTCGTTTCGATCGGCATCACGCTGCTGCATCGCCGCCTCAATCGCGATCTCGTGGAACAGGTGAGCTGATGCGCTACTCGGAGTTCACCCCGTTCGACCTGTGGCTGCTTGCCCAGGGCCTCGGTGTCACGATGGGGCTGTTCCTCGTCACCTCGCTGATCGGCCTCTTTCTCGGCGCGCTTTGGAGCGTCATCCGCTTCTACCGCGTGCCACTGCTGACCCAGGTCATCACCTTCGTTGCAGAAATCCTGAAGAACTCGCCGGTCCTCGTGCAGCTCTTCCTCGTGTTTTTCGGGTTCCCGTCCCTGCTGAAGCTGAACATGACCCCGGTGAACGCTGCGGTGATCACGCTCTCGCTCAACACCGCCGCGTTCGTCTACGTGATCGCCGTGTCCTCGATCGAGTCGATCGGGCGCGACCAGGTCGAGGCAGCCCGTGTCTTCGGCCTCACCCGCTGGCAGGTGCTGCGCCACGTCATCGCGCCGCAAGCCCTCGCCTTCTCCATCGGGCCGCTCACCGCGCTACTGGTCAACCAGCTGCAGGTTACCTCGCTGATCTCCGTGATCGGCGTCATGGATCTCAGCAAGATCGGCGCCAACCTTAACCTGCGCACGCTGCAGCCCTTCATCGTCTGGACGGTTGTGGGCGTCCTCTACTATCTCGCCGCCAAGCTCGTCGCGACGCTTGGCGCTCGGCTGGAAAAGCGCCTGCGCGCCCACAGCGCCTTCCGGGGCCTCTGAAATGATCAAAGTCGAAAACGTCAAGAAGTCCTTCGGGCCCACTACCGTCCTTGACGGGGTGAACCTCACCGTCAACCCCGGCGAGGTCGTTTCCATCCTCGGCTCTTCCGGCTCGGGCAAGTCGACGCTCATCCGCTGCATCAACGGGCTCGAGAAGCTCAACGAGGGCCGGATCACCGTCGACGATTTCGACGTGAGCAAGCCCAGGGAACTGGCGGAGGCCCGCAAGCGCTCGGGGACGGTCTTCCAGCTGTTCAACCTCTACCCGCACATGACGGCGCTGCAGAACGTCACGCTCGCACCCGTCGAAGTGCTGAAGCGCCCGCGCGCCGAAGCGGAAGCGGATGGCCGCGCGCTGCTTGCCTCCGTCGGCCTGGGCGATCGCGCGGATGCCTTTCCCGCGCAGCTTTCGGGTGGCCAGCGCCAGCGCGTCGGCATCTGCCGCGCCCTCGCGATGAAGCCGCGCTACCTGCTGCTCGACGAAGTCACCAGCGCACTCGATCCCGAAATGACTTCCGAGGTGCTCGACATCCTCGCCAAGCTCGCAAAGGGCGGCACAACGATGGTCTTCGTGACCCACGAGATCGAGTTTGCCCGACAGATTTCGAACCGCATCGTGTTCCTCGAGAAGGGCAAGCTGCTGGTCGACCTGCCGACGCAGGAGTTCTTCGCCGAGTCTGGCGGGCTTGCACAGCCGCGCGTCGCCCAGTTCCTCTCCAAGATGCGGAAAGACTAGTACATGCTGTTCATCGCCAATGCCGAGGGTTGGCCGGGCATTCCCATGACGGTTGAGCTGCTGCGCGCCGGCACCGACAGCCTCGAGGCCATGGTCGCCGGTATCTCGAAGGTAGAGACAGAGACCAAGGTCCGCAGCGTCGGTCATGGCGGGTGGCCGAACATGCTGGGCGAGATGGAGTGCGACGCCGCCGTGATGAACGGCACGACCCGCGAGGTCGGTACTGTCGGCGCTGTCCCCGATACCATTCCCGTGGCGCGCCTTGCCCACGAGGTCATGAAACGCCTGCCCCACGTCATGCTGACCGGCGCCGGCGCGCGCCGCTTTGCCACTGAAACCGGTTTCTCGATCGACAATGTGCTTCTGGAGGACTCCAAGCGCGTTTGGTGGGAGCGACTGGAGAAGGAGATGACGCCTGAACAGCAAGCGGCATTCCCCAACACACCCCTCACCCCGTTGCTCAAGACGATCACCGATCCCGAGCGGGTGCGCGACACCACCGTGTATCTGAGCGCCGATCCCGACCGTGGCATTCATGCAGCCACCTCGACTTCAGGCTGGGCCTGGAAATACCCGGGCCGTCTTGGCGACAGCCCAATCCCCGGGGCTGGGTTCTACGCTGACAGCCGTTATGGCGCAGCGGCCTGCACCCACACCGGCGAAATGACGATGCGCTGCGCCACCAGCCGCACGGTCGTGCTCGCCATGAAGCTCGGTTACTCCCTCGGCGATGCCGTCAAGCTCGCCGTCGAGGAACTGAGCGAACTGTCCGAAGGGTTCCTCGGCGGCGTGGTCATCCACGCCCTCGATGCGCAGGGGAACCACGAGGTCGTCAATTTCCGGTGCCCCGGCGACATCCGCTACTGGCTCTGGACACCCGACATGCCGGAGCCGGAGCTCCGGGATGCAAAGTCTTTTTGATGTGAAGGAGAGGACCTCACCATGAAGCGTATTATGACTGCCATTGCCGCACTGGCGCTTGTCGCCAGCGCCGCGGTCCCGGCCACGGCCGGAATGATCGATGACATCCGCGAGCGCGGCGTCGTTCGCATCGGCGTGTCCCTGGGTGGGGAGCCGATCGGCTTCCGCGACGACCAGAACAACCCGGTTGGCTATGACGTCGACGTCGCCAAGATGCTCGCCGACAAGCTCGGCGTACCGGTCGAATTCACCGACGTGTCCGGCGACGCCCGCGTCTCGATGCTCGTTTCGGGCCAGCTCGACATTGTCGTCGCCAACACCTCGGCGACCCTCGAGCGCGCCAAATCGGTGAACTTCACCATTCCCTACAACCGCGCTGGTCTCCGCGTCATCGTTCAGGCCGACTCCGGCATTGCGTCGCTCGAGGACCTCGCCGGCAAGAAGGTCGTCGTCGGTCGCGGCACCACGGGCGAAACCTTCCTGAAGAACGCGGTTCCGACTGCCGAACTCGTCTATGTCGACCAGTTCGCGCCCGATGGCGTGCTGCAGCTGCAGCAGAAGCGCGTCGACGCGGCCATCGAGGACTCTTCGCTCCTCGACTACCTCGCCACCAAGAACCCGAACCTCGCGACCATCCCGGGCCTCTACTCGAACGACCCGATTGGCATTGCCGTCGCCAAGGGCGACCCCGAGTTCGTGCGTTGGCTCGACATGTTCGTGTCCGACTACATTCAGTCGGGTGCTTACGAGGCCAACTACAAGAAGTGGTGGGGCGAGACCGCCAACCCGCCGCAACTCACCGCGCTGTGGTAATCGCTTGCTGAGGCGGCGTATCCTCCCTCCCTCGCCGCCCCGGCATCAGTCCGGGCCGTCCCCAAGACGGCCCGGATACCCTTTCGACGCTGAGAGTTCCGCGGCTGCGGCCTAGCTGGTCTTCCGCCGCACGTATCGGGCCGGAATGATCACCGGCGGTTGACCCGGCACGAACGCGGCAGGCTCCGACAGGAACCGCACCATTTCGCGCACGTAGGCCGACTTGTCGTAGCCGATTGACGAAATGGGATAAGCGTCAAAATCGGTCAGCGAAACGTTGTCGAACCCATAGAGCCTGAAGCGCGTGGGTCGGTTGTCGGGAAAGTCCTCCCGGCACACGTCGAGTATACCCATCGCCATCGCATCGGATGTGCAGAACACTGCGTCCGGACATTCGAAGCCCACCACCGCCGGAGCCGCCTGGTGACCGCTCTGGTAGGAATAGTCCCCCTGGACCGTCTGGACGAGTTCGATACCGTGCTTGGCAAAACCATTCAGATAACTGGCGATACGGGCTTTCTCGACCAGCGAGGAGGCGCGTCCTGTCACCAGCGCCGCCGTCTTCACGTGGTTGCGCGCCGCATCCGCGATCGCCTGCTCGATGCCCGCGCCCTCGTCGGGAATGATTGCGGGCGACAGCCGGTCGTGCCGACCGTTGAGCATGAGCACCTGGTCCGACCGAAACATCCGGCGCACCGTCTCGGCGTCGGCGAAATCAGAAAACACCAGCGCGGCGTCGACATGGTAGGCGACGCCCTGGCGCAGGAACTCCTCGACCTTGTCCACGGACTCGACGCGGATGAGGATCATCTGCTTGCCGATCGCCTGCGTCTCGGTCAGCAGCAGGTCGAACAGGTCGAGGTCCGACAGGTCGTGGATGTGGTTGACCACCACCGCGATCAGGTTGACCGTCTTGGTGGTGAGGCTCTGGGCAAGCAGGTTCACGCGATAACCCAGCTGCGCCGCCGCCCGCAGTACCCGATCGCGCTTCTCGGCCGAAACCGGGCGCTTCTCGTGCGACAGCGCCCGCGATGCCACGGCCCGCGACACTCCGGCGAGTTCGGCGACGTCGTCAATGGTGGGCTGCGCCTGCCGGCTCTGTTCAATCATGGCTCGTCACTGCACCTTTCGCCGCGAGTCGACTCGATCTGACGCTAGCGCCCCCTCGTTAGGAAGCACTGAACACCCATGATCATCTGTTTCGACATTGGCGGCTCGGGGATCAAGGGGGCCTCCGCCCAAAGGGGCTCGGCGCTGACGCCGCTCGGGCGTGTCCCTACCCCACTTCACGACTTTGCCGCGTTCGTTGCGGCCCTCCGCACGATGGCGGAGGGGGTCGATGTCCGCGCCCCCGTCGCCATCTCGATCACCGGCGTCGTCGATCCGGAGACGGGGATCATCACCTGCGCCAACATACCCTGCATCGACGGCCGGCGCCTGGCAGCCGAACTGGAAACAGAGCTTGACCGCAGGGTTCTTGTCGCCAATGACGCAGATTGCTTCGCCCTGGCCGAAGCAATGGAAGGGGCCGGTCGCGGTCGCCGCATCGTCTTCGGCGCCATCCTGGGTACGGGAGTCGGCGGCGGTATCGTCATCGACGGTCGCATCGTCACCGGCGCCGGCGGTTTTGCCGGTGAGTGGGGCCATGCGCCGGTCGCAGCCACCAGCGCCGGCGATCCCCCGGTGGCAATCCCACGCATCCCATGCGGTTGCGGTCAGGTGGGGTGCGTCGACACCGTTGGCGCCGCCCGCGGAATGGAACGCCTGCACCGGCACCTGCACGGCGTCGACTTGCCCTCCACTGCCATAGTCGCGGCGTGGCTGGCCGGCGACACGGCGGCCGCACACACCATAGACATCCAGATCGACCTGCTGGCAGGTCCGCTGGCGCTTGTCGTCAACGTCGTCGGACCCGACATCGTGCCGGTCGGGGGCGGCCTCGGCAGCGTGGCCGAGTTCATCACCCGGCTCGACTGCGCCGTGCGCCAGCGGATCCTGCGCAAGCTCGATGTCCCGCTGGTGGTCCCTACAACACTCAGCGTGGAGCCCGGCCTAGTCGGTGCCGCCAGCCTCGGTTTTTCGGAGATCGCCCCATGACGGCCCCACTGCTCGAAGTCTGCGTCGCCGATGCGGCAAGCCTTGATGCCGCGGTTGCAGGCGGAGCCGAGCGCATCGAACTCTGCTCCGGGCTCGAACTGGGCGGGCTCACCCCCTCGGCCGGCCTGATGCGCCTCGCCGCAGTCGCACCCGTGCAGGTCTATGCCCTGATCCGCCCGCGCACCGGCGATTTCGTCTACGCCGGCAGTGACATTGATGCCCTGCTCGCCGACATCGAGGCGGTCCGTTCTGCCGGCCTCGACGGCGTCGTCATTGGAGCCAACCGTCCCGACGGGACCCTGGACGCGCCCCTGCTCCAGCGTCTTCGGGAGGCAGCGGGGCCGCTCGGCACAACGCTCCACCGCGCCATCGACCTGGTGCCCGATTTCGCTGCTGCGACGGAGACTGCGATCGAGATCGGGTTCGAGCGCATCCTCACATCCGGCGGCGGACTCTCGGCGATCGACGGTATTTCCGGAATCCGCATCGTCCACGCCACAGCCCGCGGGCGCATCAAGGTCATGGCAGGATCGGGCCTCAACCCTGCCAATGTGGGGCATCTGCTCGATGCCGTTCCAGTCGAGGAGGTGCACTCCTCCTGCGCGGCCAACGTGCCCACAAAGGGCGCGGACGCCGTCCGGCTCGGCTTTGCGGCTCCGACCCGCCGCCAGACCGACGCTGCCGTGGTCACAGCTTTTCGTCGCACCTTGAGCGAGCGTTGAGCCTACGCGCTTTCCCGCGCCCCGCCGCTGCGTCTATGGTCGACGAAATCGCTAGGGAAACATCGAGATGACCATCCGCG
>JAEYZJ010000007.1 GCA_023430705.1 Pseudomonadota bacterium
GGCGACGAGTTCTTCAGTACTCCGCTCACCAGCTACGGCACGCAGAAGGCCATCAGCGAGCTGCTGCTGAACGACTACTCGCGCAAGGGCTTTGTCGACGGCGTGGGCATCCGCCTGCCGACCATCGTGATCCGGCCGGGCAAGCCGAACGCCGCCGCCTCGGGCTTCTTCTCCAACATTCTGCGCGAGCCGCTGGTGGGCCAGGAAGCCGTTCTGCCGGTCTCGCGGGACGTGCGCCACTGGTTCGCCAGCCCGCGCGCGGCTATCGGCTTCCTCATCCATGCGGCCGAGCTCGATACCAAGCTGATGGGCTGGCGCCGGTCGATCTCCGCGCCGGGTCTCTCGGCCACGGTCGGGGAGGAGATCGAGGCCCTGCGCCGCGTCGCCGGCGAAAGCGCCGTCAGGCTGATCCGGGACGTTCCCGATCCGCGCATCATCGCCATGGTCGACGGCTGGGCCCGCAACTTCGACACCAGGCGCGCCGAAAGCCTCGGCTTCAAGGCCGAAACCAGCTTCGACGAGATCATCCGCATCCATATCGAGGACGAACTCGGCGGCAGGATCGGAGGCTGAGGGAGCGACTGGCGCGCGCCCTCAGGCGGCTTTTGTCCGCCCGCGGTAGCGCGCCGTGCGCAACTCGTTCGCAAAGTGATCGGCGTCCGGCATGCCTGAGGCATAGCCGGCCGCTATTGCGGCTTCCACGTCGTACGGCACCCGTCGGACGTTGACGGCCCAGGGCGCCGGTCGTTCATCGCCATAGGCGCCCTCGAGGACTGCATAGCTGGCGACCGGCAGGTCCAGCGGGTTGCCGACACTGCCGGGGTTGAAGAGCGTCTTTCCGGCAAAGCTGATCGAGAACGCGACATGGATGTCGCCATAGCCGACCATTGTCGGCGGCGACCCGTCGCCGGTGAAGGCGGTGTTCTCGAACATGGCGACATGCGCCTCGCGGGGATCGCCGAGGCGGACGCGATGGTAGATGCCGGTGCTCGAGGCGTGGAAGAGCCGCACCCGGTGGCCGCTGAGGATGAACTCGAACACGGTCGGCAACTCCGCGAGGTAGCCGGCCCGTTCCTCGCCGATCTGCGCGCGGTGCCAGTCGTACATCTGGGACGTGCCGGCGCCGGCGATCTGGTCGTCCCAGTTGCCCTTCACCGTGACCTCACAGGCCTCGCGCGACCGGTCGATCACCGCCGCGCCGTCGGGTCCCTTGCCCGCGAGGTCGCCCAGGTTGAAGATGCGGGTGATGCCCCCCGCGCGGATGTCGGAGAGCACGGCCTCCAGCGCCTGCAGGTTGCCGTGCACATCCGAAATGAGGGCGATCCGCTCCACGGTTACCGCTTCGGCAGCCATTTCTTTCCGATCTTGCAGACCATCGTGTAGGCCGGGTCGTAGACGTTGCCGACCTCGTAGCGGACCACCTGGCCCATGAGGTGGCTGGCCGCCGTCTTGGACAGGCCGTAGTCGGTCTGCAGCCAGTTGAACATGTCGTTGGTGGCGTGCTGCAACGCCTGGTCGAGCGGCCGGGCGTTGCCGACCGAGTAGATTTCCTCGGCGTTCTCGCCGCGCGGCCAGACGAGCTTGCGGCCCTTTTCGACGGTCAGCCGTACTTCCACCTCGTAGCTGGTCTCGACGCCCGTGCCCACGATCTCGCCGTCGCCCTGGATGGCGTGGCAGTCGCCGAGGAAGAACAGCGCCCCCTCCACCGCCACGGGGAACCAGACGGTCGCGCCGGGGCCGAAGCCGCGATAGTCCATGTTGCCGCCGTTCTCGGCGCTGGTCGCCGTGGAAAAGGCCTGCCCACCGGCGGGGGCGACGCCGAAGCAGCCGATCATCGGCTCGAGCGGCAGCACCAGGTGCTCGAGGCCGGCCACCGGCGTCTGCAGCTGCACCGTGCCGCCCTGGCGGTCGATGGCCCAGGTCACCGTGTCGCGCGAGGGCAGGTCGCGGACGCTCTCGGGATCGACGACGTTGCCGGCGAGCGAGGAGCGGGTCCAGCCGGTGGCGCGGTTGGGCGTCATGCGGACGATTTCCACGCGCAGCGCGTCGCCCGGTTCGGCGCCTTCCACGAAGATGGGGCCGTTCATCGGGTTGGGGCCGCCCTTGCGCTTCTCGCCGTCCTTGTCGATGCCCCAGGCGTCGAGCGTCTCGGTGATGACGGTGTCGCCCGAGGCGATGCGCAGTGCCGGGGGCAGGGTGCCGAGCACATTGTGCCATTCGGTGGCGACGAAGCGATGCGTGGTCATTGGTTTCCTCCAGTTTCCCAAGGGGTAGCGGGAGGCGGCGCCGTTGTCACGTCAGCCTTTTTGCCCGACTTTTCCCATGGCTCGGCGCCACGGCAGGTGACCACCGGAGCCCGCAGCCGGTCGGCTTCAGCTGCTGCCGAGTTCATCCAGCCAGCCGGCATACTCGGGCGCGTGGCTGCCCTCGAAGTTGTCCATGCCCTTCCTGGTGAGCAGGCCGCGCCGCGGCGGGATGAACGAGTAGATGCGGCCGCGGCCGTGTTCGCGCCAGTTGATGTTCACGGCGGCGAAGCGGGGGAAGAACTCGAGGTCATGGTAGGGCAGGTGGTCGTGGATCCACCATGCGAGCGCCTCCCAGCGTCCGGTCGCCTCGTAATAGGGAATGAAGGCGTGGACGACGACGCAGGCCGTCGCACCCATGGCGCCCTCGGCGTCGCGCCGGTCCCAGATGTGGCCGGCGAAGTTGGCTTCGTTGCGGCCGCAGTTGAGCCCGTGCTCGTTGCCGAACCGGTTGACCTCGGCCGAGCGGAAGGCCGAGCGGATCGAGATGCGACCGAAGCGCGCCCGGAGCGGCTCGAGGCAGTCCTCGCAAAGCCGGCGGCCTGCCGCGATGGCGAGGTCAGGGTCGTCGGGAATGTTGGGAATGCCGTGAAAGCTCGCGATTTCCGAGTGGAGGAAGTCGCGCATGAAGAAGTTTTCGCTGAGCCGCACCCGGCCCAGTTCTTCCAGCGCCCTGACGCTCCGTGGCTTCCGCATCGGCTACTCCCCCTTCCGGCACCGGGGCTATCCTGGCTGTCGCTGGCTCGCGCGCCACCCGTTTCGCACCTGGAGACGCCGAGCGGCAAACTAGTCCACCCGGGGTCAATCTGTTCTAGTCTCGTGGGGAGAGATTCCGGGGACGAGAATGCTGCTGCAGACCATCTTCTATGTCGCCCTGACCGCAGAGGCGATGACTGCGGCGCTGGCCGCCGGCCGCCGCAGCATGGACTGGTTCGGCGTATGCGTGCTCGCCTGCGTCACGGCGCTGGGCGGTGGCACGGTGCGCGATATCGTGCTGGGAAATTATCCGCTGATCTGGGTCGAGAACCCCTATCTGCTGGTGCTCTGCTGCGTGGCGGCATTCATCACCATCTTCCTCGCCCGCCACGTGTCGGCGATGCGCTGGCCATTCCTGATGCTCGATGCCATCGGGCTCGTCACCTTCACGATCATCGGCTGCAACGTCGCCCTGGAGATGGGTCAGCAGCCGATCATCGTGGTCGTCGCCGGGCTGATCACGGGAGTCGCCGGCGGCGTGCTGCGCGATGTGCTCTGCGCCCGCGTGCCGCTGGTCTTTTCGTCCGAGCTGTATGCGACGGTCGCCATCGTCTCGGGCGTCCTCTACTACTTCGGCCATATCTCCCCGCTGCCGCACGACCTCGTCCTCATCGGGGTGATCGGGGTCGGTTTCGCGCTGCGCGTATTCGCGATAGTGTTCAAGCAGGAGATACCCAAGTTCGTCTACGACGAGGACCCTCGCTGATGCCCAGGCCACAGCGCATGCGGCTGTCGCGGCACGCCGGTTTCAACCTGCAGGAGGCGTCGCACACCCTGAACGGGCTGCCGGCCAAGCGGATCACGCGGCCGGGCAGGTGGGGCAATCCCTTCACCATCGATGCGACGGCGCGGCGCTACGGGCTCGACCGCGATGCGGCGCAGGCCAAGGCCGTGGCGCTCTGCGGCGAGTGGCTGCTCGGCACCATCGATGCCAGCCTTTCGCCGGGACCGCCGCCCTCGCGCGACCTGATCCGCGCCGAGCTCGCGGGGTACAACCTCGCGTGCTGGTGCAAGGCAGGCACGCCCTGCCACGCCGACCATCTCCTCGTCATTGCAAACGGATAGCGCATGGCCCGCATCAACTACCTTACAAGCATCGAGTACGGCACCGGGGCGATCGCCACGCTCGCGGAAATGCTCAGCGAAGTGTCGGTCAAGCACCCGCTGGTCGTCGCCGATCGTGGCGTGCAGGCGGCCGGGCTCCTCGCCACGGCGCTCGCACACCTGCCGGCCGGGCTGCCGGTTTTTCTCGATACCCCGCCCAATCCGACGGAAGAGGCCGTCGATGCGGCGCTCGCCATGTATCGCGCGCACGGGTGCGACGGTGTCGTCGCGCTCGGGGGCGGCTCGCCCATCGACCTCGCCAAGGGTGTGGCGCTGCTCGCCACCCACCCCGGGCCGCTCGAGCAGTATGCGATGATCTATGGCGGGCTCGATCGCATCGGCAGCCATGTCGCGCCTGTGATTGCGGTGCCGACGACCGCCGGGACCGGGGCCGAGGTCGGCCGCGCCGCGCTGCTGACGCTCACGGACGGGCGCAAGCTCGGCTTCATCTCGCCCCACCTCATTCCGAGGCGCGCCGTCTGCGATCCGGAGATGACCTATGGTCTGCCGCCCGGGCTTACCGCGGCGACCGGGCTCGATGCGCTCAGCCACTGCATCGAGACGCTTTGTTCGCCGCGCATCAACCCGCCCGCTGAGGCCATCGCGCTCGACGGGGCCGGGCGGATCTTCCGCAACATCGAGATCGCCTGTCGGCAGGGTGGCGATCGCGCGGCTCGTGCCGAGATGATGATGGGCGCGCTGATGGGCGGCCTCGCCTTCCAGAAGGGGCTCGGCGCGGTGCATGCGCTCAGCCACGCGCTCGGGGGCCTCAAGGACATCTCGCTGCATCACGGCACGCTCAACGCCATCCTGATGCCGCCGGTGCTGCGCTTCAATGCGCCCGAGATCGCCGACAAGCTGGGGCGGCTCAAGGCAGCGATGGGCTTTCCGCCGGCCGCGGATCTGGCGCTGGAGCTCGATGCGCTCAACCGCCGCCTCGGCATCCCCGCCGGGCTCAGGGGGCTGGGCGTCCGGGAAGATCATTTCGACTGGGTGATCGAACGGGCGCTGGCCGACCACAGCCACGCCACCAATCCCCGCCTCGCCAGCGCCGCCGACTATCGCGGTCTGCTCGAGGCTGCGATGGACTAGGAACCTGCCGCGTCTAGTCGTGCGCGAAGAGGTCCGCATGCTCCTCGGCGAGCTTGGGGAGCGAGGGGGCCAGCTCGTTGAGGTGGCGGTGCATCATGGTCACCGCCTGCTCGGCATCGTTGCGCTCGAGCGCGTCGACGATGAGGGTGTGCTGCGCGACGACCTGCGGGCGCGGCGTTGCGGCGGGGAAGCCGAGAAACCGGACGCGGTCGAGCTGCGCCTTGAGGCTCACGATGTGCCGCCACGCATGCTCGACCCCCGCATGTGCGGCGATGGTGCAGTGGAAGTCGTCGTCGAGCCGCATGAAGTCGCCCAGCCGGCCCGAGAGCGCCACCTGCTGCGCCGCCAGCAGCTGGCGCAGTTCGGCAATGCCCGCGCTCCCGATCAGCCCGGCGGCCCGTCGCACCACCGCCAGCTCGATCGATTCGCGGATGAAGCGTGAGTTCTGGACCTCCCGGATCGAGATCAG
>JAEYZJ010000163.1 GCA_023430705.1 Pseudomonadota bacterium
AAGACCGTACTGTTGCAGAATATCGCACAGTCGATCGCCATCAATCACCCCGAGTGCTACCTCATCGTGCTGCTCATCGACGAGCGCCCCGAGGAAGTCACCGACATGCAGCGTTCGGTGAAGGGCGAGGTGATCTCCTCGACTTTCGACGAGCCGGCGTCGCGCCACGTCCAGGTCGCGGAAATGGTGATCGAGAAGGCCAAGCGCCTCGTCGAGCACAAGCGCGACGTGGTGATCCTCCTCGATTCGATCACCCGCCTCGGCCGCGCCTACAACACCGTGGTGCCGAGCTCGGGCAAGGTGCTGACCGGTGGTGTCGACGCCAACGCCCTGCAGCGCCCGAAGCGTTTCTTCGGCGCCGCCCGCAACATCGAGGATGGCGGGTCCCTGACCATCATCGCCACCGCGCTGATCGACACCGGCAGTCGCATGGACGAGGTGATCTTCGAAGAGTTCAAGGGCACGGGTAACAGCGAAATCATCCTCGACCGCAAGGTTTCGGACAAGCGCATCTTCCCGGCGATGGACGTCACCAAGTCCGGTACCCGCAAGGAAGAACTGCTGGTCGAGTCGGATATCCTGCGCAAGATGTATGTGCTCCGCCGCATCCTCAATCCGATGGGAACGGTGGACGCCATGGAGTTCCTGATGGACAAGATCCGCCAGACCAAGACGAACTCCGATTTCTTCGACTCGATGAACACCTGACGGCAGCAATGCCCCCGGAGTTTCATCGGCCGGACAATGCCATCCCCGCGAAAGCGGGGATCTCTGTCTTGGCAGGGGCACGATGAGCGGCGATACCATTGTCGCGCTGTCCTCAGGCTCGGTGCCTTCCGGGGTGGCCATCATCCGGCTCTCCGGGCCGGACTCCGGCCGCGTACTGAAGCAGATGCTGGGCGCCCTGCCCGTGCCGCGCCATCTCAAGCTGGCTGATATCAAGCTCGGCGGCGACATCCTCGATCGCGGCCTCGTCGCCTGGATGCCCGGGCCCAACAGTTTTACCGGCGAGGATTGCGCCGAGCTGCAGGTGCACGGCTCCCCCGCGGTCGTCCGTGCGATCATCCGGGCCCTCGCGTCACAACAGGGTATCAGGTTGGCTGAAGCCGGCGAGTTCACCCGCCGCGCCTTCGAGAACGGCAAGCTCGATCTCGTCGAAGCACAGGGGCTGGGCGACCTCATCGAGGCGGAGACCGAGAACCAGCGGGCCCTGGCCTTTGCCCGCATGGAAGGCGGGCTGACGCGGCAGGTCGAAGGCTGGCGAGAGCGCCTGCTCGACCTGCGGGCCGAAATCGAGGCGCAGCTGGACTTTTCCGACGAGGGTGATGTCGGGGTGTTGCCGGATGCCTTTGCCAGCGACGTGGCTGCGCTGCGCCGCGATATCGACGCCGTGCTCACGACGCGTGGGCAAGGGATGATTGCGCGCAGCGGTTTCCGGGTGGTCCTCGCAGGGCCTCCGAACGCCGGAAAATCGAGCCTCCTCAATGCCCTCTCGCGCTCCGATGTCGCGATCGTCTCCGATGAGGCCGGCACGACCCGCGATCTCAAGGAGGTGCCGCTCGACATCAAGGGCCAGCTGGTCCTGCTGATCGACAGCGCCGGCATCCGGGAAACGAGTTCAAAGGCGGAAGCCATAGGGGTCGAGAGGGCGAAGCAGGCCCTGGTCGGCGCACATCAGGTGCTCTGGCTGCAGGCACCCGATGTGCCGGCGATGCCGGCGCCGTCCTTTCCGGAGCTGGCGTCGGAGCCGTGGCGGATCCCGCCGATCGCCATAGTCGGGACGAAGAGCGACCTGGGCTCGGTCACAGATGCCGACATGTCGGTTTCGGCCAGCACCGGGCTCGGGATAGAAGAGCTGCTCGAGTGGCTGTACGAGGCTTCCGGGGCCAGCAAGGTGCAGCCCTCGCAGCTGCTCGTCAGTCACGAACAGGACCGCGAGGCGCTGGCCACTGCGGCAACGGCGCTTCAACGGGTGTCGGATCGACTGCATGATCCCGAACTCGCTGCTGAAGAGCTGCGGATTGCGTCCCATGCGCTCGAACGACTCCTCGGACGGATGGATGCCGAGGCGGTGCTCGACCGGCTGTTCAGCGCTTTCTGCATCGGCAAGTGATTCACGTGGAACACTTCCGTTGGCCGGATTGACGGACTGGGTCCGGCGACCTGCGGCGGGCCCGCCTGTTGATTCACGTGAAACAGTGGCGTAGACCCCCTTCCCTCAAGCAAGGTTGGTCGGATGAGCGATTTCGGCATCATTGTCGTAGGCGGTGGGCACGCGGGCTGTGAAGCTGCGGCGGCCGCGGCGCGGCTTGGCGTGCCAACGGCCCTCGTCACCCACCGGTTCGATACCATCGGCGAGATGAGCTGCAACCCGGCCATAGGTGGCCTTGGCAAGGGGCACCTGGTCCGCGAGATCGACGCTATGGACGGGCTCATGGGCCGCGTTGCCGATGCCGCCGGCATCCAGTTCCGCGTCCTCAACCGGCGCAAGGGCCCGGCGGTCCGCGGGCCTCGCGCCCAGGCCGACCGGAAGCTCTACAAGGCCGCCATGCAGGCGGCGATCGGGGCACAGCCCAATCTCACCGTGATCGAAGGCGAGGTCGACGACCTCACCGTCGCCGGCGGGCGGATAAACGGGGTGGTCCTGCTCGACGGGCGTCGCTTCGGAGCGAAGGCCGTGGTCCTCACCACCGGCACCTTCCTACGCGGCCTCATTCACCGTGGCGAAGAGACCGTGCCGGCGGGACGGGCGGGTGAAAAGCCGGTTCTCGGGTTGTCGACGCGGCTCGAGGCTCTCGGGCTACAGCTCGGGCGACTGAAGACCGGCACCCCCGCGCGACTCGACGCGGCGTCCATCGACTTCTCCGGCCTCGAGGAGCAGCAGGGCGACGATCCCCCCGAACCCTTCTCGGCCATGACGGAGGCGATCACCACCCGGCAGGTCACCTGCTTCATCACCCGTACCACGGCCGAGACCCACCGCATCATAGCGGACAATATTCACCGCTCCGCCATGTACTCCGGGCGGATCAAGAGCCGGGGTCCGCGCTACTGTCCTTCGATCGAGGACAAGATCGTGCGTTTCGCGGATCGAGACAGCCACCAGATCTTCCTCGAGCCCGAAGGGCTGGACGACCCGACGATCTACCCAAACGGGCTGTCGACGTCCCTGCCGGCAGAGGTCCAGGAGGCGTTCCTCAAGTCGATGCCGGGGCTGGAGAATGTGCGGATCATCCGGCCCGGCTATGCCATCGAGTACGACTATGTGGACCCGCGCGAACTGCGGCCGACGCTCGAGCTGAAGCGGCTCCCGGGGTTGTACCTCGCCGGCCAGATCAACGGCACGACCGGCTACGAGGAGGCGGCGGCGCAGGGCATCTATGCGGGTGCGAATGCGGGGCTGGCCGCGCGTGGCGGCGAACCATTCCGGCTGTCACGTACCGAGAGCTACCTCGGGGTCATGGTCGACGACCTCGTGACCCGCGGTGTGTCCGAGCCCTATCGGATGTTCACGTCCCGAGCCGAGTTCCGCCTGCACCTCCGCAGCGACAATGCCGACCAGCGGCTGACGCCGGCGGCGATTGCCGCCGGGCTCGTCGGTGAGGCGCGTCGCGAGCGTTTCGAGCAGAAGCGGTCGGCTCTGGCGGCAGGCCGGAAGTTGCTGGATACGCTCGCCGTGTCGCCCACAGCTGCGCGGAAGGCGGGTCTTTCGGTCAACGCAGACGGCCAGCAGCGCACCGCCTTCGAGTTGCTTTCGTATCCGGAGATGACTGCCGAAAAGCTGTTGCCGCTCTGGCCGGAACTGGCCGGTGTCGCGTCGGCGGTGATGGACCAGCTCGCCATCGATGCGCAGTACGCAGTGTACCTCGATCGGCAGAAGGCAGACATCGAAGCCATGAAGCGGGACGAGAGCCGCGAGATCCCCGACTGGCTGGACTACGCGGCCCTCCCCGGCCTTTCGATCGAAATTCGGCAGAAACTTTCTGCGCAGCGCCCTGCCACAATTGCGCAGGCCCAGGCGATCGACGGAGTGACCCCAGCGGCGATCACGCTGGTGCTGTCGGTGATCCGGCGTGGCGGCCTGAGGCAGGTCGGCTAGTGGACGTACTTTCGCCTTTTGTGTCGTATTTTCAACGGCCTGAGACGGAGGTCCGGGCCGACCTGGAATCATTTGCTGCCCTGCTGCGTAAATGGAACGCGGTACAGAATCTTGTTTCACGTGAAACAGAATCGGCGCTGTGGGAACGGCACATCGCCGACTCAATCCAGATTCTGCCGCTAGTTCGCCACGCCGATGAACGGTTTCTGGACATCGGTTCCGGTGGCGGCCTGCCGGCCATCCCACTCGCCAACGCCCTGAAAGGTGGCCCCGCGACGTTCCAGCTGGTGGAGCCGATCGGCAAGAAGGTCGCGTTCCTGCGCCAGGCCATCCGCGAACTGGGGCTCAACGCTTCGGTGCATGCCGGCCGCAGCGACACGCTTGATTCACGTGAAACACGGTTTGACGTCATTACATCCCGCGCCCTGGCAGCGCTTCCGGAGCTGCTGGAACTTATCCACCCCTTCTTTGGCCCTGAAACCCGCGCAATCCTGCACAAGGGCCGCGACCACGCCCGTGAGCTCGAAGAAAGCCGTTTGGCGTGGGAATTTGACGTGGTATTAACGAACAGCGCCACGGAAGTCGGCGCCGTATTGCTGCAGGTCAGCAATTTGCGACGGAAACACAGTTAGTTAGCGGCAACGCTCGGAGGCCGTCCTTGGCTCCTCGAATCCTGACCCTTGCCAATCAGAAGGGCGGGGTTGGCAAGACCACCACCGCCATCAACCTCGCAACCGCCCTCGCGGCGATTGGTGAGCGTGTCCTGATCGTCGACCTCGACCCCCAGGGCAACGCCTCCACGGGGCTTGGCATCAACCGCCAGGGCCGTGACGTGTCGAGCTACGACCTGCTGATGGGCGATGCGCGCGTCGCCGAGGCGGCGGTGATGACGAGCGTCCCGAATGTTGCCATCGTGGCCTCGACGCTGGACCTGCTCGGGGTCGAACTGACCATCGCCCAGCACGGCGATCGCGCCTTCCGGTTGCGCGATGCGTTCAAGGCCCTGCCTGAGCTGTCGATCAATGGCCAGGCGGTCAGCTACGTGCTGATCGACTGCCCGCCATCGCTCAACCTGCTGACGATCAACGCCCTCGTCGCGGCGGATGCCGTTCTGGTGCCCCTGCAGTGCGAGTTCTTCGCGCTCGAGGGCATGAGCCAGCTGCTGCAGACGATCGAACAGATCCGGTCGACACTCAATCCGCGGCTTTCCATCCAGGGCGTGGTGATGACCATGTTCGACCGCCGGAACAACCTCAGCGAACAGGTTCTGGCCGACGTGCGCTCGGAGATGGGATCGCTCGTCTATGACACTGTCATACCCCGCAATGTCCGCTTGTCCGAGGCTCCGTCGTACGGCAAGCCGGCGCTGCTCTACGACCTGAAATGCGCCGGCAGCCAGGCCTACCTGAGACTTGCTACAGAAGTTATCCGGCGAGAGCGGCAACTTGTCGCCGCATGATGTCCGCGTCGGCGTGAAGGAAGCACTGATGAACGAGAAACCCTCCCGGCTTGGCCGCGGCCTCGCGGCGCTGATCGGCGATATGGCGACCATGGAGGGAGCGCGGCTGGCCGACAGCGGCGCCGGGCGCCGTCTGCCGGTGGATTTCATTATCGCCAACCGCGCCAATCCGCGGCGCGAGTTCGATGCCGAGCAGCTCGAGGAGCTGACGAACTCGGTGCGCGAGAAGGGCGTGATGCAGCCCCTGCTCGTGCGGCCGACCGAGGATCCGAACCAGTTCGAGATCATCGCCGGCGAGCGCCGCTGGCGTGCCGCGCAGCGGGCGGGCCTGAATGACGTGCCGGTCGTCATTCGCGAGGTCGACGACAAGGAAGCGCTCGAACTTGCCATCATCGAGAACGTGCAGCGGGTCGATCTCAATGCCCTCGAAGAGGCGATGGG